>NZ_JBEGDJ010000037.1:0-41643 GCF_040191335.1 Nocardioides sp. YIM 152588
AGGGCCCACCGGCGGCCGAGCCGATCGGCGATGACGCCGGCGACCAGGGCGCCGATCATCGCGCCGAGGGTGACCCAGCTGGTGATGATCTCGATGACCAGCGTGCTCGGGCTCCGGCTCCGGCTCCGGCTCCGGCTCGGCCGGGGCGGCCGCGGGGGCACCCGAGCCGATCACGGCGAGCGCGGCGCCGACCTCGACGGTCTCGTCCTCGGCCGCCTTGATCTCCAGCAGCGTTCCGGCCACCGGCGACGGGATCTCGGTGTCGACCTTGTCGGTGGAGACCTCGAGCAGCGGCTCGTCCACGGCGACGTCGTCGCCGACCTGCTTGAGCCAGCGGGTCACGGTGCCCTCGGTGACGGACTCTCCGAGCGCGGGGAGGGTCACCTCGGTGCCCTCGCCACCGCCGGTGGGAGCGGCGGGAGCGGCGGGCGCCTCCTGCTGCGCGGGCGCGGGCTCCTCGGCGGCGGGCTCCTCGGCGGCCGGCTCCTCGGCGGGGGCCTCCTGGGCGGGCGGCTCCTCGGCCGGGGCGTCGCCGCCGGCCGGTGCCTCCTCGGAGTCACCGATGACCGCGAGCACGGCGCCGACCTCGACGGTGTCGTCCTCGTTCGCCTTGATCTCCAGCAGCGTTCCGGCCACCGGCGACGGGATCTCGGTGTCGACCTTGTCGGTGGAGACCTCGAGCAGCGGCTCGTCGACGGCGACGGTGTCGCCGACCTGCTTGAGCCAGCGGGTCACGGTGCCCTCGGTGACGGACTCTCCGAGTGCCGGGAGGGGTACTTCGGTGGCCATGGATTCCTCGTCTTCGCTTCTAACTTCGTGTGGACGGATGGTGCCGTACTTCTGTAACTACTGGGTGACCTGGGTGTGGTCGGTGGCTGACGGGGTCAGCCGTGATTGTGGAGTGGCTTCCCGGCGAGCGCCAGGTGCGCCTCGCCGAGCGCTTCGCTCTGGGTCGGGTGGGCGTGCACCAGTGGCGCGACGTCGTCGGGGTGCGCCTCCCAGCCGTAGATCAGCTGGGCCTCGGCGATCAGCTCGCCGACCCGGTCGCCGACCAGGTGCAGGCCGACGACGGGCCCGTCGGTGACCCGGACCAGCTTCACGAAGCCCTGGGTCTTGAGGATCTGGCTGCGGCCGTTGCCGGCCAGGTCGTAGGTGAGGGTGGTGACGCCGTCGCCGTACCGGTCGCGGGCGGCCGTCTCGGTCAGCCCGACGGAGGCGACCTCGGGGCGGGAGTACGTGATGCGCGGGATCCCGGCCTCGTCGATCGCGGCCGGCGCCAGCCCGGCGATCTCCTCGGCGACGAAGATCCCCTGCGCGAAGCCGCGGTGGGCCAGTTGCAGGCCGGGCGTGATGTCGCCGACCGCCCAGACGCCGGGGAGGTTGGTGCGCAGCCGGTCGTCGACGGTCACGAAGCCGCGGTCCAGCGCCACGCCCTGCTCGTCGAGGCCGAGCCCCGCGGTGCGGGGTCCGCGACCGACCGCGACCAGCAGCAGGTCGGCCCGCAGCTCCTCGCCGCCCTCGAGGGTGACCGTCACGCCGTCGGTGTCGGCCACCGCGGAGGAGACCGGCGACCCGGTCCGCATCCCGATGCCGCGCTTGCGGAAGGCCCGGGCGAGCGCCTTCGAGGATGCTTCGTCCTCGGGCGGCAGCAGGCGGGGGAGCGCCTCGACCACGGTCACCTCGGCGCCGAAGCTGCGCCAGACGCTGGCGAACTCGCAGCCGATCACGCCGCCGCCGAGCACGATCGCCGAGCCCGGCACCTCGTCCAGGCGCAGCGCGTGCTCGGAGGTGATGATCCGCTCGCCGTCGACCTCGATCCCGGGGATCGACCGCGGCTCGGAGCCGGTCGCCAGGACGACGTGGTCGGCGGTGTACGCCGTGCCGTCGACCGTCACCTCGCGGGGGCCGGTGAGCCGACCCCGGCCGGGGACGACCTCGATGCCGCGTCCGGAGATCAGCCCGGTCAGGCCCTTGTGCAGCCGGGAGACCACGCCGTCGGCGTACGCCACGACACCGGCGGCGTCGATGCCGTCCAGGGTGGCGCGGACGCCGAACTGCTCCGACTCGCGCGCCGCGTCGGCGATCTCGGCCGCGTGCAGCAGCGCCTTGGTCGGGATGCAGCCGACGTGCAGGCAGGTGCCGCCGACCTTGGCCTCCTCGACCAGGCGGACGTCCATCCCGAGCTGCGCGGCGCGAAGCGCGCAGGCATAGCCGCCGGACCCCGCACCGAGGATCAGAACGTCGACCACGGCGCCCATCCTTGCACCTCGCCCGAGGAGCCGGGCAACGGCCCGCCCGACGCGGGCAAGTGACCGGCGAGTAGCCGCCGGTCGACGCCTCGGTGCGTTGCCCGTCGCAGGTCAGGGGCCATCGGGCACACTGGGGGTATGGGTTTGTTCGACCGTTTCCGCCGTGGTCAGCGGATGAGTGGTCCCGCGAAGGATGCGGCGCGGACCGGCTCGACGCGCGTCCGCGCCGCCGACCGCACCGATGAGCAGCACCTCCGTGAGTGGCTCGGGGCGCGCCGCGGCGTCGAGGGGTTCGTGGAGCCGCGGACGGCCGTCAGCGAGGTGACCCTGCTGCTCGTCGCCCACGACGGCGAGTGGACGCGGCGCCGGGTCCCCGGCGTGCAGTGGGCCCACGACTTCTGCAACCGCAACCAGGTGCCGTCCTACGACGCGGCGGTGGTCGGCGTCCCGCAGCGGATGCGGGACTACAACTCCCGGCAGCGGGCGCTCAGGAAGCAGCAGGGGCTGTAGCGGCGCCGGCGTCGCCGCCGGCCCGGGCCTTGAGGAACTCGACGAGCGTCGCCACGCCGTAGCCGGTCGCACCGGCCGTCAGGTGGCCGCTGGCCCCGCCCGAGACGAACGTGGGGCCGGCGATGTCCAGGTGCGCCCACGGCACCTCGCGCCGGAACTCCCGCAGGAACGCCGCGGCGAAGAGGCCGCCGCCCCAGCGGATCCAGTCGTGCTGGGCCAGGTCGGCCACGGTGCTCGACTTGATCCGGGAGTCCATGTAGTCGGGGATCGGCATCGGCCAGGCGTCCTCGCCCGCCGTCTTCGCGGCGGCCAGCACCTCGCCGACCACCTCGTCGTCGCCGAGGATGCCGGCCATCTTGTCGCCCAGCGCGATCACCATGTGGCCGGTCAGCGTGGCCATGTCCAGCAGCACGTCGGGCTCCCGCTCGGCCGCCCGGCCGAGGCAGTCGGCCAGCACGAGGCGTCCCTCCGCGTCGGTGTTGGCGATCTCGACCGTGGTGCCGCCGTAGATCGTGACGACGTCGCCGGGACGGTACGACGACCCGGCCACCATGTTCTCGGCGAGCCCGACGATCGCGGTGATCGCCACCGGCAGGCCGAGCCGCGCCGCCGTGAGCGTCGCCTGGACCACGCCGGCCGCGCCCGCCATGTCCTCCTTCATCGTGGTCATGCTGCCCGCGGGCTTGATCGAGAGACCGCCGGAGTCGAAGGTGATCCCCTTGCCGACCAGCGCCACGTGGGCCACGGCGTCGTCCGGGGCGTAGGAGATCTCCACGATCCGCGGCGCCGCGTGGGAGCCCTGGCCGACCGCGAGCGTGCCGCCGCAGTCGAGCTCCTCGAGCCGGTCCTCGGCGAGCACGTCGACGCTGAGCGCGGTGGCGCCCTTGTCGAGGCCCTTGTTGGTGGCCTGCACCGCCGCCTCGATCGCGTCGGCGAAGACCGGCGGCGTCAGGTCGCCCGGCGGGGTGTTGACCCAGTCCCGGGTCGCGGCCACGGCCTCGGCGAGGACCTGCGCCTCCTCGACGGCGGCGGCGACCTCCTTGCGGCGGGCCGCGGGGGAGAGCAGCACGAGCTCCGCCGGTGCGGTCTCCTCGGCCGGGGCGCTCTTGTAGCGGTTGAAGGTGTAGCCGCCGAGCCGGAAGCCCTGGGCGACCGCGGCCGCCAGCTCCGGCGTGTCCGCGGGCAGCGCGAGCGCCACCGAGGCCGCGTTGGTGACCGCGCGCGCCGCCGCGCCGGCCGCGCGGCGTACCGCCGCGGCGTCGGGGTCGGCGCCGAGGCCGACGAGGACGAGCAGCGGCGAGTTGATGGTGCCGCCGGTCGGGATCTGCGTCACCTCCCCGGGCTTGCCCTTCACCCCGAGCGTCGAGAGCAGGCCACGGAGCTTGCGTCCGTAGGCGTCCCCGACGTCCTCCCCGCCGGGGGCCAGCGACGGTCCCGGGACGACGCCCACGACCACCGCCTCGGCGCGGGTCTTGGCGGGGCTGGCAGCGCGGAGGGCGAACGACGTCACCGCCGCAGGATATCCACCGGTCACAGCCGCGCGGGCGGCGCATACGATGCCGCCCATGGATCTGCGTCGCTCTCCGCTGCATGACCGTCACGAGGCCCTCGGGGCCAAGTTCTCCGAGTTCGGCGGGTGGCAGATGCCCCTGGAGTACGCGGGCGTGGTCGCCGAGCACACCGCGGTGCGCACGGCGGTCGGCGTCTTCGACGTCTCGCACCTGGGCAAGATCGTCGTCCTCGGCCCGGGGGCGGCCGAGCTCGTCAACTCGACCCTCAGCAACGACCTCGGCCGGATCGGGCCCGGCCGCGCGCAGTACACGCTGTGCCTGGACGACGAGACCGGCGGCATCGTCGACGACATCTTCAGCTACTACCGCGACGAGGAGCACGTCCTGCTGGTGCCCAACGCCGCGAACAACGCCGAGGTGTACGACCGGCTGGCGGCCGCCGCGCCCGAGGGCGTCTCGGTCACCAACGAGCACACCGACTACGCGGTGATCGCCGTGCAGGGGCCGAAGTCGGAGACCGTGCTGCACGTGGCCGGCCTCCCGGTGGGCCACGACTACCTGACCTTCGTCGAGGCGGACGTCGACGGCGCCGAGGTGATCGTGTGCCGCACGGGCTACACCGGCGAGCACGGCTACGAGCTGATCGCGCCGGCCGCGGTCGCGCCGGCGCTGTGGGACCGGCTGATGGAGGCCGGCGAGAAGTTCGGCATCGTCCCGGCCGGCCTCGGCGCGCGGGACACGCTGCGCACCGAGATGGGCTACCCGCTGCACGGCCAGGACATCGGCCCGGACGTCACGCCCGTCGAGGCGCGGCTCGGCTGGGCGGTCGGCTGGAAGAAGCCCGCGTTCTGGGGCCGCGACGTCGTCGTCGCCGCGCGCGAGGCGGGTGCCGGCCGCAAGCTGGTCGGCCTGGTCTCCACCGGGCGCGCCATCCCGCGCCCCGGCATGGGCGTCTACCTGCACGGCATCCCCGTCGGCAAGGTCACCTCGGGCACGTTCTCCCCGACCCTCAAGAAGGGGATCGCGCTGGCGCTGACCGACGCCGCGGTGCCCGACGACGCCGAGGTGGCGGTCGACGTCCGGGGCCGCCACGAGGCGTTCGAGGTCACCCGGCCCCCGTTCGTCGACCCCTCGGTGCGCGAGGGCTGAGCGTGGCTCCAGGCTGAGGCGCTGGCGCGGCGGTCGGGAGCCGCGGGTCGGACCCGTCGGGCACACTCGGGGCTGTGAACCTCCCCGAGCCTCCGCCCACCTTCGCCCCGCCCACTCCCGCCGAGCGACCCTGGCGCTGGCGCCTGGAGGACCCGGCCGGCGCGTCGGTCACCCTGCCCGGCGCACTCGCGACGGCCTACGACCAGCGGTTCCCGACCCGCGCCGACGCCGAGTCCTGGATCGGTGAGACCTGGTCCGAGATGTCCTCGGCGGGGGTCGCGCAGGTGACGCTGTTCGAGGGCGAGCGCGAGGTCTACGGACCGATGTCGCTCTCCGCGTGACGTCCGGTACGACGGGTCCCGGCACGGCACCCCGGCCGTTCCGCCAGGTCGACGTCTTCTCCGACGAGGCCCTCGGCGGCAACCCGGTCGCGGTGGTCCATGACGCGGCGGGCCTGGGTGACGACCAGATGCAGGCGTTCGCCCGGTGGACGAACCTGTCCGAGACGACCTTCCTGCTGCCGCCGACCACGCCGGGCGCGGACTACCGGCTGCGGATCTTCACCCCGGGCAACGAGCTGCCCTTCGCCGGGCACCCGACGCTCGGCTCCGCCCACGCCTGGCTGGAGGCCGGCGGCCGGCCGGCCGGGGACCACGTGGTGCAGGAGTGCGGGGCCGGGCTGGTGCGGCTGCGCCGCCGCCACGGGCGGCTCGCGTTCGCGGCACCGCCGCTGGTGCGCTCGGGACCCCTGGAGCCGGACCTGCTGGACGGGATCCTGTCCGCCCTCGGCATCGCCCGCGCCGACGTCGTCGACGCGGCCTGGGTGGACAACGGGCCCGGCTGGACCGGGATCCGTCTCGCCTCGGCCGACGCGGTGCTGGCGCTCCGTCCGGACTTCGCCGCGCTGCCCGCCGACGTCGGCGTGGTCGGCCCCTACCCGCCGGGCGCCGAGTGCGCCGTCGAGGTGCGCGCCTTCTGCCAACCGTCGATGGGGCTGGCCGAGGACCCGGTGACCGGGTCGCTCAACGCCTCCCTGGCGCAGTGGCTCGCCGGTTCGGTGCTGCCGTCGTCGTACGTCGCCGCGCAGGGGACCGCGGTGGGGCGCAGCGGTCGGGTCCACGTCGAGACCGCTGAGGACGGCACGATCTGGGTCGGCGGCGCGACGCGCACGACGATCCGGGGCCACCTGGACCTCGGCGGGGGTCGCGCCGACTAGTCTTGGCGCCGTGCAGGCCTACCACGACCTCGTCCGTCGCATCCTCGACGAGGGCGCCGAGAAGGGCGACCGGACCGGCACCGGCACCCTCAGCGTCTTCGGCCACCAGATGCGGTTCGACCTCGCCGACGGCTTCCCGCTGGTGACCACGAAGAAGATCCACACCCGCTCGGTCTTCGGCGAGCTGCTGTGGTTCCTGCGCGGCGACACCAACGTGAAGTGGCTGCAGGACCGCGGCATCTCGATCTGGGACGAGTGGGCCGACGATAACGGCGACCTGGGACCCGTCTACGGCTACCAGTGGCGCTCGTGGCCGACCCCGGACGGCGGCCACGTCGACCAGATCGCCCAGATCGTCGAGCAGATCAGGCGCGACCCCGACAGCCGCCGCCACATCGTCTCGGCGTGGAACGTGGCCGACATCCCGCAGATGGCCCTCGCGCCCTGCCACACCCTCTTCCAGTTCTACGTCGCCGACGGCAGGCTGAGCTGCCAGCTCTACCAGCGCTCGGCCGACGTCTTCCTCGGCGTGCCGTTCAACATCGCCTCCTACGCGCTGCTGACGCACATGGTCGCCCAGGTGACCGGGCTGGCGCCGGGCACGTTCGTGCACACCCTGGGCGACGCCCACCTGTACTCCAACCACCTGGAGCAGGCCCGCCTGCAGCTCACCCGGGAGCCGCGGCCGCTGCCGACGCTGTGGCTGGACCCGTCGGTGACCGCGCTCGACGCCTTCGACCTCGAGCACATCCGGGTGGACGGCTACGACCCGCACCCGGGCATCAAGGCCCCGATCGCGGTCTGAGCCCGAGGTACGAAGAGATGACGACTCCCGCCGGACGGCGGGTCACGATGGTGGCCGCGCTCGCGGAGAACCGGGTGATCGGCGCCGGGGGCAAGATCCCCTGGCACCTGCCCGCGGACTTCACCCACTTCAAGAACACGACGATGGGCCACGTGCTGATCCTCGGCCGCACGACCCACGAGGGGATCGGGCGGCCGCTGCCGGGCCGGCAGACCATCGTGCTCACCCGCGACCCGGACTGGTCGGCGGAGGGGGTGCGGGTCGCGGCCGACGTACCGTCCGCGCTGGTGCTGGCAGACGAGCTGCTCGAGGGCGCCCCGGTCGACAAGCACGTGATGATCGGCGGCGGGGGTCACGTCTACAAGGACGCGATGCCGTACGCCGACGAGCAGATCCTCTCCGAGGTCCCGATGAGTCCGGAGGGCGACGCCCACTACCCGGAGTTCTCCGCGAAGCGGTGGACCGAGGTGCGCCGGGAGCCGCGCGAGGGCTTCACCGTCGTCTGGTGGGAGCGCGTCTTCGCCTGCGGCGGCGACTGAGGCGCGAGTCGGCAGAGACTCACCGCCGACTCGGCGCCGCGGCGGGCCGGGTGGGCGTGACCGGGGGTCTGCAAGGGTGGCCCCATGGAGCTGCGCGTCTTCACCGAACCCCAGCAGGGAGCCACCTACGACGATCTCCTCCGGGTGGCGCTGGCCGCCGAGGAGCTCGGCTTCGGGGCCTTCTTCCGGTCCGACCACTACCTGACGATGGGCGGCGACGGGCTGCCCGGCTCCACCGACGCCTGGACCACGCTGGCGGGCCTGGCGCGGGAGACCACCTCGATCCGCCTCGGCACGATGATGACGTCGGCGACGTTCCGGCACCCCGGCGTGCTGGCGATCCAGGCCGCCCAGGTCGACCAGATGAGCGGCGGCCGGGTCGAGTTCGGCATCGGCGCCGGGTGGTTCACCCAGGAGCACACGGCGTACGGCATCCCGTTCCCCGACACCAAGGAGCGGTTCGAGCGCTACGCCGAGCAGCTGGAGCTGATCACCGGGCTGTGGTCGACCCCGGTGGGGGAGACCTACGACTTCGCCGGGACGCACTACCGGCTCGCGGACTCGCCGGCCCTGCCCAAGCCGGTCCAGCTGGCCGGCCACCGCGGCGGGCCCCCGGTCCTGATCGGCGGCCTGGGGGCGAGGAAGACGCCGGCCCTGGCGGCCCGCTACGCCGACGAGTTCAACCTGCCGTTCGTCGACCTGGAGACGACCGCGACGCAGTTCGGGCGGGTCCGGGCCGCCTGCGAGGGCGTCGAGCGCGACCCCGCCGACCTGACGTGGTCCAACGCGCTGGTCCTGTGCGTCGGCTCGGACGAGGCCGAGATCTCCCGCCGCGCCGCCGCTATCGGCCGCGAGGTCGACGAGCTGCGGCTCAACGGCCTCGCCGGCACGCCCGAGGAGGTCGTGGACAAGATCGGTCGGTACGCCGAGCAGGGCGCGCAGCGGATCTACCTGCAGACCCTCGACCTGACCGACCTCGACCACCTGCGGCTGGTGGCGGCCGAGGTGATGCCGAAGGTCAGCGGCCTGAGGGCCTGAGGCGCGAGCCGGCAGAAACTTTCTGCCGACTCGGCGCGCCGGACCGCGAGCCGGCAGAAACTTTCTGCCGACTCGCGGTCGGTCGCGGGTCGAGCCGGGGCAATACGGGTGGTTTGCGGACCTCCCGCACCCGGTAGCCTGCTCGCATGACTCCTGCACCCTTCGGCACCGTGCTGACCGCCATGGTCACGCCGTTCCACGCGGACGGCTCCGTCGATCTGGACGGGGTGCAGAAGGTGGCCAAGCACCTGGTCGACCACGGCCACGACGGCCTGGTCGTCTCCGGCACCACCGGCGAGTCCGCGACCACCACCAAGGAGGAGGACGGCGAGATCCTCGCCGCGGTCCGGGACGCCGTCGGCGACCGCGCCAAGCTGGTCGCCGGTGTCGGTACCAACGACACCTCCACCTCGATCTGGCTGGCCCAGCAGGCCGCCAAGAACGGTGCCGACGGCGTGCTCCTGGTGACGCCGTACTACAACAAGCCCGGCCAGCGGGGCGTGCTGCACCACTTCCGCCAGGTGGTCGAGGCCGCCGAGCTGCCGGTGATGCTCTACGACATCCCCGGGCGCACCGGCACCCAGCTGCAGATGGAGACCTACGAGGCGATGGTCGGCTGGGAGCCGGTCGTCGCCGTCAAGGACGCCGTCGGCGACCTGGTCCGCGGCCTGCGCATCCAGCAGCTCGGCTACCGGCTCTACTCCGGCGACGACGCGCTCAACCTGGCGTGGCTCGCGCACGGGGCCGACGGCTTCGTCTCGGTGGCGGGCCACGTCCTCGGCGACCGGCTCCGCGCGATGCACGACGCCTTCCCGACCGACCCGGGCCGCGCGCGCCAGATCTTCACCGAGATGCTGCCGGCCATCGACGCCATCATGGGTGCCGCGAACTACGGCGCCACGACCGCGAAGGCCTCGCTGCAGCTGACCGGCGTCCTGGAGAACAGGCACGTGAGGTCCCCGCTCATCGAGCTCGACGACGACGAGCTCGCCGCGCTGCGGACGGGCCTGGCGGCGGGGGGCGTGCTGTGAGCCACCCGCACCCCGAGCTCAGCACCCCGCCGGAGCTGCCCGAGGGCGGCCTGCGGGTGATGCCGCTGGGCGGCCTCGGCGAGGTCGGCCGCAACATGACGGTCTTCGAGTACGACGGCCGGCTGCTCATCGTCGACTGCGGCGTGCTGTTCCCCGACGACCACCAGCCGGGCGTCGACCTGATCCTCCCCGACTTCGGGCCGATCCGGGACCGGCTGGACGACGTCGAGGCGCTCGTCCTCACTCACGGCCACGAGGACCACATCGGCGCGACGCCGTACCTGCTCCGGGAGCGGTCGAACATCCCGCTGGTCGGCTCCGAGCTGACGCTGGCGCTGGTCAACGGCAAGCTCCGCGAGCACCGGATCAAGCAGACGCCGTTCTACACGGTCAAGGAGGGGGAGAAGATCACCTTCGGCCCCTTCGAGCTGGAGTTCGTCGCGGTCAACCACTCGATCCCCGACGCCCTCGCGGTCGCGATCCGCACCGGCGCCGGGCTGGTGCTGCACACCGGCGACTTCAAGATGGACCAGCTGCCGCTGGACGGCCGGATCACCGACCTGCGCGCGTTCGCCCGGCTGGGGGAGGAGGGTGTGGACCTCTTCCTGACCGACTCCACCAACGCCGAGGTGCCCGGCTTCACCACCGCGGAGAAGAAGATCACCCCGGTCCTGGACCAGGTCTTCCGCGAGTCCGAGCAGCGCATCATCGTGGCGTGCTTCGCCTCGCACGTGCACCGCGTCCAGCAGGTGCTCGACTCCGCCGTGGCGCACGGTCGCAAGGTGGCGTACGTCGGCCGCTCGATGGTGCGCAACATGGGCATCGCCCGCGACCTCGGCTACCTCACGGTCCCGCCGGGCGTGATGGTCGAGGCCAAGGAGCTGGCCCAGCTGCCGCCGGAGAAGCAGGTGCTGATCTCCACCGGCTCCCAGGGCGAGCCGCTGAGCGCGCTGGCGCGGATCGCCCAGCGCAACCACAACTTCGTGCACCTCGAGCCCGGCGACACCGTGGTGCTGGCCTCCAGCCTGATCCCCGGCAACGAGAACGCCGTCTACCGCGTGATCAACGGCCTCGCCCGCCACGGCGCCCGGGTGGTGCACAAGGGCAACGCCCTGGTGCACGTCTCCGGCCACGCCAGCGCCGGCGAGCTCCTCTACTGCTACAACATCGTGAAGCCGCGGAACGTGCTGCCCGTGCACGGCGAGACCCGGCACATGCTGGCCAACGGCGCCCTGGCGACGGAGACCGGCGTCGAGAACGTCGTCTACGCCGAGGACGGGGTCGTCGTCGACCTCGTCGACGGCGTCGCCGCGGTCTCCGGCAAGGTCGAGGTCGGCTACGTCTTCGTCGACGGCCAGACCGTCGGCGACGTCGGCGAGGCCGAGCTCAAGGACCGCCGGATCCTCGGTGAGGAGGGCTTCATCTCGGTGATCGTCGTCGTCGACTCGGTCTCCGGGAAGGTCTCCGCCGGCCCCGAAATCCACGCCCGCGGCCACGCGTGGGACGACTCGATGTTCGGCGACATCAAGCAGCCGATCATCGACGCCGTGAACTTCCAGCTCGCCGAGGGCAACACCGACACCTACCAGCTGCAGCAGGTGGTGCGGCGCACCATCGGGCGCTGGGTGAGCGGGGCGCACAAGCGGCGGCCGATGATCATCCCGGTGGTCGTGGAGGCGTGAGGCCGCGCGGGCGGTGGGAATCACCGGTCGACCGGTGATTCCGACGCTTGACAGGCGTTGCAATGCCTGTCAAGCGCATGAATCACCTGTCGACCGGTGATTCATGGGGCCCGTGTGACGACCACAACCCACGCCCCACCACCCCCGCGTGTTGCCCCAGTGACGCAAGTTCCGCGTGATTAGGTTGTCAGCATGGCGACCCGTACGTCTTCCCCAACGGCGTCGCGCAGCCGGACCACGTCGACCAGTCGCTCCTCGAGCGCCCGGAAGGCATCCAGCTCGCGGTCCAAGACCTCCTCCAAGAACGCCCGCTCCCGTGCCAAGAAGGGCACGGCGAAGCGGCCTGCCCCGCGGGCCGTCCGCAACGGCACCGGCCCGGTCGCGGGCTTCTTCTCCGCGCTGGCCCGCGCGCTGGCCGCCGTCTGGCTGGGCATCGCCCACGGCGTCGGCGCGGTGGTGCGGGGGATCGTCGGCGGCGCCAAGGAGATCGAGCCCGAGCAGCGCCGCGACGGCATCGGCCTGCTGCTGGTCGGCCTCTCCCTGATCATCGCCGGCGCCGTCTGGTTCGAGGTGCCCGGCGCGGTCATGAACGCCACCCGGGCGATCGTCTCCGGCAGCGTCGGCAAGATCGGCTGGCTGGTCCCGCTGCTGGTGATGCTCGCCGGCTGGCGCGTCATGCGCGACCCGGTCCACAACGGCCCGGTCGGCCGCCAGGTGATCGGCTGGAGCGCGTTCGCCTTCGGCATCCTCGGCATCGTCCACATCGCCAACGGGATGCCCGAGCCGGTCGACGGCGACACCATGGCGCTGCGCCAGGGCGGCGGCGCGATCGGGTACGTCGTCTCCGCGCTGCTCCTCGACCTGCTCCGCTCCGAGTACGTGGTCGTGCCCCTGCTCGCGCTGCTCGCCTTCTTCGGCGTCCTGGTGATCACCGCGACGCCGCTCTACCGGGTGCCCGACCGCCTGCGGGACCTGTCGAACCACCTCTTCCACCACGAGGCGGACGACACCGCCAGTGCGTCGCGCAGCGACCTCGAGGACACCTTCGAGCGCAGCGGCGACCCGGCGTACGACAGCCCGGTCATCGCCGAGCCGAAGAAGAAGCGTCGTCGCGGCAAGGACGCCAGCCCGGCGGAGGAGTCGATGGAGCTGCGCGAGCCCATCGACTTCGACCTCCTGGACGAGGCCGGCGGCTCCACCCCCGGGATGACGACCGAGGGACTCTCGGCTCTGGAGGGCCGAGCGGTCGGCGCCGCCGGTGCCGCCGCGGCGGCCGCCACCGCCGCGTCGATGAAGGCCGCCGCGACCGAGGAGACCGGCGAGCTCGAGCCGCCGCCGCACGCCGAGCTCCCGCAGCGCGTCGAGCAGCTCGCGCTCTCCGGCGACATCGCCTACTCCCTGCCCAAGGGCGAGATCCTCAAGTCCGGCTCCCCGCACAAGGCCCGCTCCAAGGCCAGCGACGACGTCGTGGCCCGCCTGCAGGGCGTCCTCGAGGAGTTCAACATCGACGCCGAGGTCACCGGCTACACCCGTGGCCCGACGGTCACGCGGTACGAGATCGAGCTGGGCACCGGCGTGAAGGTCGAGAAGATCCTCGGCGTCCAGAAGAACATCTCCTACGCCGTGGCGTCGGAGGACGTGCGGATCCTGAGCCCGATCCCCGGCAAGTCCGCGGTCGGCGTCGAGATCCCGAACTCCGACAAGGAGATCGTCTCCCTCGGCGACGTGCTGCGCTCCAACGCGGCCCGCAACGACCACCACCCGATGGTCTCGGGCCTCGGCAAGGACGTCGAGGGCGGCTTCGTGGTCGCGAACCTGGCGAAGATGCCGCACCTGCTGGTCGCGGGCGCCACCGGCTCCGGAAAGTCGTCGTTCATCAACTCGATGATCACCTCGATCCTGATGCGGTCGACCCCGGACGAGGTCCGGATGATCATGGTCGACCCGAAGCGGGTGGAGCTGAACGCCTACGAGGGCGTCCCGCACCTGATCACGCCGATCATCACGAACCCGAAGAAGGCCGCCGAGGCGCTGGCCTGGGTCGTGCGCGAGATGGACATGCGCTACGACGACCTGGCCAACTTCGGCTTCCGCCACATCAACGACTTCAACAAGGCGGTGCGGGCCGGCAAGGTGGAGCTGCCGCCGGGCAGCGAGCGCGAGCTGGCGCCCTACCCGTACCTGCTGGTGATCGTCGACGAGCTCGCGGACCTGATGATGGTCGCCCCGCGCGACGTCGAGGACTCGGTCGTCCGGATCACCCAGCTCGCCCGTGCCGCCGGCATCCACCTGGTGCTGGCGACGCAGCGGCCCTCGGTCGACGTCGTCACCGGCCTGATCAAGGCGAACGTGCCCTCGCGGCTGGCGTTCGCCACCTCCAGCCTCGCCGACAGCCGGGTCATCCTCGACCAGCCGGGCGCGGAGAAGCTGGTCGGCCAGGGCGACGGCCTGTTCCTGCCGATGGGTGCCTCCAAGCCGATCCGCGTGCAGGGCTCGTGGGTCACCGAGGAGGAGATCCACCAGGTCGTCAAGCACTGCAAGGGGCAGCTGGAGCCGACGTACCGCGAGGACGTCACGGCACCCGCCGGCGGCAACAAGGTCCTCGACGACGACATCGGCGACGACCTGGACCTCGTGGTCCAGGCCGTGGAGCTGGTGGTCTCCACGCAGTTCGGCTCGACCTCGATGCTGCAGCGCAAGCTGCGGGTCGGCTTCGCGAAGGCGGGCCGGCTCATGGACATCATGGAGAGCCGCGGCGTGGTCGGCCCCAGCGAGGGCTCCAAGGCCCGTGACGTGTTGATCAAGCCAGACGAGCTCGACTCCGTGATCGCGACCATCCAGGGGGAGGCATGACCCAGATCACCGACCAGCTGGCCGGCACCGGCGACGGCGACGGCGACGGCGACGCGGAGCGTCCCGACGACACGGTGCAGGCGGAGGAGCGGACGGCGCCGCCGGTCGCCGACGACATCGAGGTACGCCGCCACGTCGCCCTCGCCGCGGCGGTCGGCGGCCTGTCGGCGGCGCTCGCGGCGGCCTTCGCGGTCCGGGCGTTCGGCGGCGGCACCACGCTCGACTGGTGCTCCTTCGGTCTGCTGACCGCCGTCGCGCTCGCCTACCTGGCCTCCCTGCTGGACAGCCGGGCACCGCTGATGGTGGTCGACCAGCACGGTGTGCGCCTGCGCAGCGGCAGCCGCTGGCAGGGCATCGCCTGGCCGGAGATCGACTGTCTGGAGCACCTCCCGCGACGCTTCCTGCGCGACGGGCACCTGCTCGTGGTCGGCTACGACGACCGGCAGCTGGTGGTTCCGCTCACGCTGGCGACGCGGGTCGTCGGCGCCTCCACCGCCACGCTCAGCGACGACCTGGCCGCCCTGGCGGCGGGCCGCGCGGACGTGGTCGAGGTGGTGCCGGGCCTGGCGCACGGCGACCTGGAGGAGTCGGCACCCGCCGAGGACCCGGCCGCCGAGGCGGGACCAGAAGCGGGACCAGAGGCCGGTGGTAGTGCGGTCGACGCGACCGAGGACACCACCCCGGTGACGTTCCACGCGCCGCCCGCGGGCGCGCCCGACGCCCCGGCGGTCGATGCGACGGCCGAGCGCCCCGCGGTCAGCTGGCAGGACGCCACCGGCCTCGGTGGGTCCGGCGTCGACCCCGTCGGCTCCGCTCCTGACGCGGCTCCGCCCGCGCCCGGGCGCCCGACGGTCTACCCGGCCCGCGTCGAGCACACCTCGGCCCACGCGCCGCGCAGCGGCGAGGCGGCGTCGTTCGGCGCCGCCGAGACGATGACGGTGGTGCTCGACGACCTGGCGGTGCGCCCCGCCGACGAGCCGGTGATCGGCCCCCAGCTGGCGGCCGCCCGCGACCGGCTCCGCCTCACCGTCGACCAGCTCTCGGAGCGGACCAGGATCCGCCCGCACGTGATCGAGTCCATCGAGGTCGACGACTTCAGCCCGTGCGGGGGCGACTTCTACGCCCGAGGGCACCTGCGCACGATGGCTCGCGTGCTCGGCATCGACGCCTCCGACCTCGTCGCCACCTACGACGAGCGGTACGCCGACGCGCCGCTCGACCCGCGCCGGGTCTTCGAGTCCGAGCTGGCCACGGGGGTCGGCGGGTCGATCCGCGGCACCCGCGGTGGCCGCAACTGGTCGGTCCTGATCGCCGCGGTGATGGCGGCCGTGCTGGTGTGGTCGCTCGCGCGGCTGCTGATGGACGGTCCGGTCCCGGTCGGCCCGACGCAGGTGCTGCGCCAGACCGGCAGCGGCGGCATCTCGGCCAAGACGCAGCAGGCGGACGCGCTGCCGCTCACGCTGACCGCGGCCGGTGGCGGCGCGCAGCTGGTGGTCCGGGACGGCTCGGGTGACATCGTCTTCCAGGGACCGCTGGCGTTCGGCCAGAGCTCCGAGCTGGACGTCGTGCCGCCGGTCCGGATCTCGAGCAGCGACGGCTCGGTCACCGCGGCCTTCGCCGGCGAGCCAGCCGAGGCGCTGGGGCAGACCGGGCGCGAGGTCACCAAGACGCTGATCGCCCCCTGATCCCCGTCCACGATCGCTCGGCCGAGGCCGCGGTACCCGCCGGGTGCCGCGGCCTCGGTTCGTCCCGGACCCGCCCAGCGCGCCATACTTCGAGGTAACCATGACCTCCACCGCCAAGCCGCCCCTGTCCGTCGCGCTGCTGACCCTCGGTTGCGCCCGCAACGACGTCGACTCCGAGGAGCTGGCGGGCCGGTTGGCCGCCGACGGCTTCGCGCTCGTGGACGACCCCGAGGCCGCCGACACCGTCGTCGTCAACACCTGCGGCTTCGTCGACGCCGCGAAGAAGGACTCGATCGACACGCTGCTGGCCGCCTCGGACCTCAAGTCCAGCGGGCGCGCGCAGGCCGTGGTCGCGGTCGGCTGCCTGGCCGAGCGCTACGGCGAGCAGCTCGCCGACTCGCTGCCCGAGGCCGACGCGGTCCTCGGGTTCGACGACTACGTCGACATCGGGGACCGCCTGCGCTCCATCCTGGCGGGCGACCGGCCCCACCCGCACACGCCCCGGGACCGGCGGCTGCTGCTGCCGATCTCGCCGGTCGAGCGGCAGGCCGTGGACGCCGGGGCGGCGCCGGTGGCGGGCGTCTCCGGCACGCGGGCGCGCCTGGACAGCGGCCCGATGGCGCCGCTGAAGCTCGCCAACGGCTGCGACCGGCGGTGCACGTTCTGCGCGATCCCGATGTTCCGCGGCTCCTTCGTCAGCCGCCGCCCCTCGGAGGTCCTCGACGAGGCCCGCTGGCTGGCCGGCGAGGGCGTCAAGGAGCTGTTCCTGGTCTCGGAGAACTCCACCTCCTACGGCAAGGACCTGGGCGACCTGCGGCTGCTCGAGACGCTGCTGCCCGAGCTGGCCGCGGTCGACGGCATCGAGCGGGTCCGCGTCTCCTACCTGCAGCCCGCGGAGACCCGCCCCGGCCTGATCGAGGCGATCGCGACCACGCCGGGCGTGGCGCCGTACTTCGACCTGTCGTTCCAGCACGCCAGCGCCACGGTGCTGCGCCGGATGCGCCGCTTCGGCGACCCGGAGAGCTTCCTCGGCCTGCTCGAGCAGGCCCGGACGCTCGCGCCCGCGGCCGGTGTGCGCTCCAACGTGATCGTCGGGTTCCCCGGCGAGACCGAGGAGGAGTTCCAGACGCTCTGTGACTTCCTCGTCGCCGCCCGCATGGATGTCACCGGCGTCTTCGGGTACTCCGACGAGGACGGCACCGAGGCCGAGACCTTCGACGGCAAGCTGGACGAGGACGAGATCAACGCGCGCGTCCAGCACGTCACGGACCTGGTCGGCGAGCTCAACGCCCAGCGTGCCGCCGAGCGGATCGGTGAGCAGGTGCTGGTTCTTGTCGAGGACCTCGCCCCGGAGGACGCCGACGCCGGTATGGTCGAGGGTCGCGCCGCCCACCAGGGCCCCGAGGTCGACGGCACCACGCGGCTCCGCGGCGCCGACGGATCCCCGGTCACCGACATCGCGGTCGGCGACCTGGTCGCCGCCGTCGTCGTGGACTCCGACGGGGTCGACCTGATCGCCGAGATCCCGGAGGGACGCCGATGACGGAGCAGACCGCCCCGAGCAACTGGAACCTGCCCAACGCGCTGACCACGCTGCGGATCGTGGCGGTGCCCTTCTTCGCGTGGGCGCTGCTCTACGACGGCGGGGAGTCGGTCACCTCGCGGGTGATCGCCTGGGCGATCTTCTTCGTCGCGATGGTCACCGACAAGATCGACGGCGACATCGCCCGCTCGCGCGGCCTGGTCACCAACTTCGGCAAGATTGCCGACCCGATCGCGGACAAGGCGCTGACCGGCATGGCCTTCATCGGCCTCTCCATCGTCGGTGACATCTGGTGGTGGGTGACCATCCTGGTGCTGCTGCGCGAGTGGTCGGTCACGATTCTGCGGCTGTCGGTCGCCAAGCGCGTGGTGATCGCCGCCAAGGACCTCGGCAAGCTCAAGACCGCCGTCCAGGCGCTGGCGCTCGGCCTGCTGACCCTGCCGCTGCGCCTGCTCGACGGCGTCCTCGGCGACATCGGCATGGTGGTCTTCTACCTCGCCCAGGGGCTCCTGGCCGTCGCGGTGGTGCTGACGCTCTGGTCCGGCTGGGAGTTCTACCGCGACCTCTGGAAGCAGCGGCACGAGCTCCGGGAGCCCGCCGCCGGCTGAGCCGCGGGCACGACGGGCGCGGAGGGGGATTCGTCACCTATCCGTCGATCCGAGTTCGCACCGAACCCTTGCGGACCCACCCCGGCTGCGGTCTAGGGTCGGGGCGTCCCGCCGGAGCGACGGAGAATCGTCCGCGCGACGGCTCTCTCGGTGTGCTGACCTCTCGGAGGAAACGCCTTGTCGCGTTCTTTTTCCCGTCGTTCCCGATCCCGGCGCATGGCTGCGCTGGCCGTCTCCGCAGCGCTCTCCGGTGGCGCGCTGGTCGCCGCGGGCTCGGCGCCGGCCCACGCCGACCCTGCGGGCACGGGCCTCGTCATCTCGGAGGTGTACGGCGCCGGCGGCAACAACGGCGCCGTCTACAACGCCGACTACGTCGAGCTCTACAACCCGACCGATGCGCCGCTGTCGCTGAGCGGGCTCGCGATCCACTACCGCTCCGCCGGCGGCGGCAGCGGCGGGTCGCCGTACGCACTCTCCGGTGAGGTCCCCGCGGGCAGCCACTGGCTGATCCAGATGGGCAGCGTCGGCACCAACGGCGCGGCCCTGCCGACGCCGGACCGCGTGGCCTCGCCGTCGTTCTCGATGGCCTCCGCGGGCGGCCAGGTGGCCCTCCAGGAGGGCACGACGATCATCGCGACCTCCGGCGACGTCGTCGGGGTGAGCGGGCTCGTCGACTTCTTCGGCACCAGCGGCGCCGCGAGCTACGAGGGCGCACCGGCCGGGGCGAGCGCGAGCTCGTCGGTCTCGCTCAACCGCGACGCCGACGGCACCGACACCGACAACAACGGCGCGGACTTCACCCAGGCCGCCCCGAGCCCGACGGCGAGCGGCACCGACCCGGAGCCGGAGCCCGAGCCGGAGGAGCTCGCGATCGCCGAGATCCAGGGCACCGGCGACACCACGCCGGTCTCGGGTCAGGAGGTCATCACCAGCGGCGTGGTCACCGCCGCCTACCCGGTCGGCGGCTTCTACGGCTTCTACCTGCAGACGCCGGGCACCGGCGGCGAGGTCGACCTCGCCACCCACGACGCCTCCGACGGGATCTTCGTCTACCAGCGCTCCTCCGCGGGCGCGGTCACCGTCGAGCCCGGCGACCACGTGGAGGTGACCGGCCTCGCCGGTGAGTACGCCGGTGCCACCCAGCTCACCGTCGACGCCCCCGAGGACATCGTCGAGCTCGCCGAGCCCGCCGACGCCCCCGAGCCGATGACCGGCGACTGGCCGGCCACCGACGCCGAGAGGGAGACCCTCGAGGGCATGCTCTTCGCGGCCGAGGACGCCTTCACGGTGACCAACACCTACTCGACGAACCAGTACGGCGAGGTCGGGCTGGCGCTCGGCGACGGCCCGCTGGTGCAGCCGACCGACGTCGCGGCGCCCGGCTCCCCGGAGGCGGACGCGGTCGCGGCGGACAACGCCGCCCGCGGGATCGTGCTCGACGACGGCTCGTCGTGGAACTACCTGAACTTCTCGCAGAACTACGACAACACGCCGCCGTACGTCTCGAACGCGACGCCGGTCGTGGTCGGCGCCGCCGTGGAGTTCACCGCCCCGGTGATCCTCACCGAGGGCGGGTCCCCGTCCTCCCCGACCTACCGGTTCCAGCCGCTGGCGCAGGCCACGGACGACACGGCGACGTGGCCCGCCACGTTCGAGGACATCCGCACCCCCGCGCCGGACGAGGGTCTGCTCTCGGCGTCCGGGACGCCCGACCTCAAGGTCGCCTCGTTCAACGTGCTGAACTACTTCACGACGCTCGGCGACCCCGACGACGACAACGTCAGCGAGGACGGCTGCCAGGCCTACACCGACCGCGACGGCGACGGGAACAACGTCCGCACCGGGTGCGACCAGCGCGGTGCGTGGGACCCCGAGGACTTCGGGCGGCAGCAGGAGAAGATCGTCGCCGCGATCAACGCCCTCGACGCCGACGTCGTCGGCCTGATGGAGATCGAGAACTCCGCCGCCCTCGGCGAGGCGACCGACGAGGCCACCGAGGCGCTGGTCGCGGCCCTCAACGCCGACGCCGGCGGCGAGGTCTGGGCGGCCAACCCGTCCTCGGCGGAGCTGCCCGACGCCGCCGAGCAGGACGTGATCACCAACGCGATCATCTACAAGCCCGCCGCGGTCGAGCGGGTCGGCGAGGCCCGCGCGCTGGGCGACCAGAGCGGCGCCGACCAGGCGTTCGGCAACGCCCGGGAGCCGATCGGCCAGGTCTTCGAGCCGGCCGCCGGCGGCGAGCCGTTCCTGTTCGTGGTCAACCACTTCAAGTCGAAGGGGTCGGCCGGCCCGTGGCCCGGCGACGTGGACGCCGGCGACGGCCAGGGGAACTCGAACGAGTCCCGGGTCCGGCAGGCCACGGCGCTGCGGGACTGGGTCGCCGCCCTGGAGTCCGAGGTCGGCGTGGAGGACACCTTCCTGGTCGGCGACTTCAACGCCTATACCCAGGAGGACCCGCTCCACGTCCTCTACGACGCCGGGTACGCCGACACCGAGTCCTACTTCGGCAATGGCGAGTTCAGCTACTCCTTCAGCGGGCTCTCCGGCTCGCTGGACCACGTGCTGGTCAACGCCGGCGCCCTGGAGCGGCTGACCGGCACCGACATCTGGAACATCAACTCCGGTGAGTCGGTGGCGATGGAGTACAGCCGGTACAACTACCACGCCACGGACTTCCACACCGCCGAGGTGTACCGCTCCAGCGACCACGACCCGGTGGTCGTCGGGCTCGACGACGAGGCGCCGGAGACGGGTGACACCCCGTCGCGGACCTCCGTCGTGGTCACCCCGGGCAGGATCGTCGCCGGGAGGACCGAGGCGACGGTACGGATCCGGGTCCGCAGCGAGCACCGCCCCGCGAGCGGCGAGGTCGAGGTGTCGGCCGACGGCGCGACGTACACGGCGACGCTCAGGCACGGTCGTGCGACCGTGGAGCTCCCGGCGTTCGCCGAGCCGGGGGAGTACGAGGTGGTCGTGCGCTACCTCGGCACGACGACCACCGCGCCGTCCGAGGCGAGCGAGTTCGTCGAGGTCGTGGCGCCGCGCCGCTGACACGTCGTACCGGAGAACGGCCGTGGGCCGGAGACCTCGAGGTCTCCGGCCCACGGGCGCGTTCGGCGCGGTCGATCAGTCGACGAGGCGGTAGGTCTCCTCGGCCACGACGTCGGCGCCGGGCACGCACAGCGTCCAGATCTTGACGTTCTCGGGGGAGACGTCCGAGGTGGCGCCGGCGTTGCCGCCGAACTGCACGATCCAGCCGTCGAGGCGGTCCTCGCGCGGGGTGTTGGTGCTCCAGTCCATCCGGCCCGGGAAGGACGAGGAGACCGGGGTGTTCCGGCTGTTGGCGCCCTCGCCGAGGCCGAGGACCTGCACGCCACCGCTGATAGCGACGTCGGTCACGTCCTTGCAGGCGACGGTGGCGATCGCACCGGCGTTGGTGTTGCCGGCGTTGTAGTTGGCCACCGAGTAGTAGGCGCCCTGGAGCACCTCGGTGACGGGGCGACCGGCCTGGGCCGAGAACTGGGTGCGGGCCCGCTCGGTGAGGTCGGCCTTGCGGATCGTGCCGTCCTTGATGTCGACCGAGCGGATCGAGTTGTCCTCGATGCTGCGCGAGTTGATCTCGTTCGCCGCGACGGCGCCACCGACGCCACCGAGGAGGGTGAGGACGGCGGCGCCGGCCACCACCGGGAGGGCCGACGACTTGAGGGAGAGCTTCTTCATGTCCTGCTTCACTGTCTGTCTTGGCGGACATCCGGGCCATAGTCCCCGGCCGGATGGTCCGAGTTGATGGGAGCGGGTGAAGAGTAAGGGGTGGTTTGGACACAAACCGATGCGGGGGTGTGGCCGCGATCACGGTGTGATGCCGGCGTGATCGGATCGTGACCGGGCGCCGGACGTGATCCGACACGCGGCGTCGGCGATACGGAAGAACCAGGCCTCAGGTAGCGTTGCACCCGCAACCCCTGATACTGGGGGTGAGGAGAGGGAGAGGAGACGGCGATGGTGTTGTTCCGCCAGCGTCTCGGCGACGTCCTGCGGGGTCGCCGCGCGGAGCTGGGTCTGACCCTCCGCGAGGTCTCCGGTGTAGCCCGGGTGAGCCTCGGCTACATCTCCGAGATCGAGCGCGGCCAGAAGGAGGCCAGCTCCGAGCTGCTGGCTTCCCTGTGCGAGGCGCTCGCCGTGCCGCTCTCCGACGTGCTCCGCGACGTCGCGGACGCCGTCGCGGTCGAGGAGGCGGCCATCGCCGCGCCCGAGCCGACGCCGATCACCGCTCGCACCCACGCGGGCGAGGTCGTCGCCTCCGCCGCCTGAGGTCGCTGCGGGTCGGTGCGGCTGCCCCCGCCGCTGGGGGTGGGGTCGTGTGCCTCAGACCCCTGTATGCGGGTGCCTCAGGCACACGAGCGGCGCGCGGTGGAGCTGGTGGCGCGCTGGGGTGGGGTCGTGTGCCTCAGATCCCCATATGCCGGTGCCTCAGGCACACGACCCACGCCACGGGCCGTGACGCCCCACGCAGGGTCAGCGGCGCCCGCCGGCCATCGCCTCGAGCCGCGCGATGCGGTCGTCCATCGGCGGGTGGGTGGAGAACAGCTTCGACACGTCCTGGGGCCGGAACGGGTTCGCGATCATCATGTGCGAGGCGTTCTGCAGCTGCGGGGTCGGCGCGAGCGGCGCGCGGGCGGTGCCGGTCTCGAGCTTGCGCAGCGCCGAGGCGAGCGCGAGCGGGTCGTTGGTCAGCTTGGCGCCGTCCTCGTCGGCGTCGTACTCGCGGGTGCGGCTGATCGCCATCTGGATGACGCCGGCGGCGAAGGGCGCCAGCAGCGAGGTGGCGATGAGGACCAGCGGGTTCGGGCGGTCGCCGTCGCGGCCGCCGCCGAAGATGGAGGCGAACGCGAGGAACTGGGCGATCGAGCTGATGACGCCGGCGATCGCTGCCGCGACCGACCCGGTCAGGATGTCGCGGTTGTAGACGTGCATCAGCTCGTGGCCGAGCACGCCGCGCAGCTCACGCTCGTCGAGCAGCCCGAGGATGCCCTCGGTGCAGCAGACGGCGGCGTTCTGCGGGTTCCGCCCCGTGGCGAACGCGTTCGGCGCCTGGGTCGGGGAGACGTAGAGCTTCGGCATCGGCTGGTTGGCCCGCGTCGAGAGCTCGCGCACGATCCGGTACATCGCCGGCTGCTGCTGCTCGGTCACCGGGTAGGCCCGCATCGCGCGGATCGCCAGCTTGTCGGAGTTCCAGTAGCCGTACGCCGTCGTGCCGACGCCGATCAGCGCGAAGATCCAGATGAAGGACGCGTTGCCGGTGCTGCTGGCGATGAGCCCGCCGATCAGCAGGAGCAGTCCGAAGATCGCTCCGAAGAGGCCGGCCGTCTTGAGCCCGTTGAAGTGGCTGTGCATACCTGGGGAACGCGCCGAGGGCCCCGCTCGTTCCCGCGCGCGACGGCCTCCCGCGTCACACCCGTCACACCGTCGCGCCTACGGCGCCGGCTGGCAGGCGGGGCACCAGTAGCTGACCCGTTCCTGCCCCGGACGGTCGCCGCTCTGGGCCGAGCGGACCGGCGTGCCGCACCGGCGGCACGGCTGGCGCGCCCGCCCGTAGACCCACGAGGGCGAGCGCGGGTCGCCGGTCGTCACCCGCCGGGGTCGGTCGCCGTTGAGGACCAGGAGCCGGTGCGCGCTCTCGACCACGGCGGCCAGGTCCGGTACGGCGGCGACCGGCGTCTCCGGGTGCAGGCCGGCCAGGAAGCAGACCTCGGCCGCGTAGACGTTGCCGATCCCGGCCAGGTCGGTCTGGTCGAGCAGCGCGCTGCGCAGCGGCCGGTCGGGGGCGGCGCGCAACCGGCGCAGCGCCTCGGCCAGGTGGTCGGCGCCCCACCCCGGGTCGAGCAGGTCCGGTCCGAGGTGGCCGACGACCGCCGACTCGTCGGCGGTCCGCACCAGGTCGACCGCGCCGAGGGAGAACCCGACCGCCTCGACCTCGCCGGCGACGAGCACGACGCGGGCCGTGTGCCCGGGACGCTCCCAGCGCGCGCCGGCCCGGTGGATCCGCCACGTCCCCTCCATCTTCAGGTGCGTGTGCAGCGTCAGCTCCTCGTCGCGGACCCGCAGCCGCGTCAGCAGGTGCTTGCCGCGCGGGACGGTGGCCAGCACCTCCGCGCCGGCCAGGTCCGCCGTCGCGTGCCGCGGCACTCGGAGGTCGGCGTGGGTCAGCTCCCGGCCCGTCAGCGCGCGGTCCAGTCGGGCCGCCGTCTGCCGGACGGTGTCACCCTCCGGCACGGCTCACCCCGGCCCGCGCCCCGCCGCCCACGTCAGCCCCGCAGCCGCAGCCCGCGCGGCGTCGCCACGAAGCCGGCCGAGCCGAGCGCGTCCCTCAGCGGCGAGGACGACCCCAGGAGCGGTACGCCGTCGGCCCGCTCCACCGTCAGGCGGCCGAGGTTGCCGCGGCGCACCGTCGTCGACAGCGCCTCCGCGGCCGGCCCGAGCAGGTCCGGCTCCTCGCTCCAGGTGAGCAGCGTCCGGCCGCCCCGCTCGACGTAGAGGACCAGGTCGCCGTCGACCAGCACCACGATCGCGCCCGCCTTGCGTCCCGGCCGGTGGCCGCCGTCCTGGGCCACCTCGGGCCAGGGCAGCGCGGCGCCGTACGGGTTGGCCGGGTCGGTGGCGGCGAGCGCCAGTGCGACGGGCTTGTCGCCGACCGCGGCGCCGGCCGACGGGCCGGTGAACGAGCGGAGCCGGTCCACGGCGCCGGTGCCGGCGAACTGGGCGGCCCCGAGCCCCTCGACGAAGTAGCCGCGGCGGCAGCGGCCAGAGTCCTCGAACGCGGACAGCACCCGGTAGACCGCGGCGAAGCCGCCCGCCACCCCCTCGCTGACCACCGCCCCGCGGGTGACCACGCCGTGTCGGGCCAGCAGCCGCTCGGCGGTGGCGTGGCCGCGGCGCGTCGGGTCGAGGTCCACCGCGGGCAGGAGCGACCACCGGCCTGCGGTCTCGGGTGGGCCGGTGCGGCTCAGCCGCCCGGGGCGGGCACCGGTGGCGCGGGTCCGGTGCGCCGCCCGGCCGGTCCGGGTCAGCGCGCGCAGGGGGGCGAGGGTGTCGTTGGTGAGCCGCCCGGCCCACACCAGCGACCAGAGTGCCGCGCTGAGCGCGTCGTCGGTCGGCAGGTCGTCGCCCGCGGCGCGCGAGGCGACCGCGACCTGGTCGGCGACCTGGCGGAAGAACCACGCGCCGCCCGGGGCCAGCGCCTCCAGCGCACGCTCGGCCAGCACCCCGTCGACCTCGCCGGGCTCGGGGAGCGAGAGCGGGGCCTGGTCGGCCAGGTGCAGGGAGACCCACCCGTCGCCGCCGGCCAGCGGTCCGTGGCCGGCCCAGACGACCTCGCCGGTCGCGGTCAGCTCGTCGAGCATCGCGGGCTCGTAGTCGCGGACCCGGCCGCCGAGCACGAGGGACTCCAGTGCGGACGCGGGGACGGGAGCGCCGCCGAGCTGGTCGACGCACGTGATCACCCCGTCGACCCCGCGCAGCGCGCTCCGGGTCGTCGAGAGGCCGTGCCACGACAGCGAGAACCGCGCGAGCGCCGCCGGCGGCACCGGTTCGATCTCGTGGCGCAGCCGGGCGAGGCTCCGGCGCCGCAGCCGGCGCAGCACCTCGGCGTCGCACCACTCGGTGCCCTCGGCGCCGGCGGTGGGCAGGAACTCGCCGGAGATCACCCGGCCCTGGGCCTCGAGGCGGAGCAGCGTGTGCCGCACGACCGCGACCCCGAGCCCGAGCCGCGCGGCGACCTGCCCGATCGTGAAGGGGCCGTGGGTGCGCGCGTACCGGCCGACGAGGTCGGCCAGCGGGTCGTCGACGGGCTCGGTGAAGGCGGCGGCGATCCCCGGCGGCGCCGGCACCCCGAGTCCGTCGCGGAGCCGGGCCACGTCCTCGACGACGGCGAACGCGTCGCCGTAGGGCATTCGGACCTCGACCGCGCGCCGGGCGCGGACGAGGTCGGCGAGCAGGCTGGCGTACGGGACCCCCTCCACCGTCCGGGCGCGCACCTCGCCCTCGGTCAGCGGGCCGACCAGGCGGAGCAGGTCGACCAGGCCCTCGGCGTCGCGGGCGCGCCGGTCCGGGGCGGTCCGCTGGAGCTCGGCCTCGACCTCGAGCAGCACCTCGGGATCGAGCAGCTCGCGCAGCTCGGCGCGTCCGAGCAGCTCGGCGAGGAGCCCCTGGTCGAGGGTGAGCGCCGCCGCCCGCCGCTCGGCGATGGGGGAGTCGCCCTCGTAGAGGTACTGCGCCACGTAGCCGAACAGCAGCGTCCGCGCGAACGGCGAGGGCTGGGTGGTCTCGACCTCGGTCACCCCCACGGACCGCTGGTCGATGCGCCGCAGCAGCCCGACCAGGCCGGGCAGGTCGTAGACGTCGTTGAGGCACTCGCGGACCGTCTCCAGCAGGATCGGGAACGCCGGGTAGCGGCTGGCCACCTCGAGCAGCGCCGCCGCGCGCTGGCGCTGCTGCCACAGCGGCGAGCGTCGGCCGGGGTCGCGGCGCGGCAGCAGCAGGGCGCGGGCCGCACACTCACGGAACCGGGCCGCGAACAGCGCCGAGCCGCCCACCTCGCGGGTGACCAGGTCCTCGATCTCGTCGGGCTCGAAGACCACCAGGTCGGCCGTCGGCGGCTCGGCGTCGGTGTCGGGGATCCGGATCACGATCCCGTCGTCGGCGGCCATCGCCTGGCCGTCCACGCCGTACCGCTCCCGCAGCCGCGCGTTGATCGCCAACGCCCACGGCGCATGCACCGAGGTCCCGTACGGCGAGTGCAGCACCAGTCGCCAGTCGCCGAGCTCGTCGCGGAACCGCTCCAGCAGCAGCGTGGTGTCGCTGGGCAGCACGCGCGTCGCCTCGGCCTGCTCGTGCAGGTAGGCGACCAGGTTCGTGGCGGCGTACTCGTCCAGGCCCTCGGACCGGGCGCGGGCGCGCGCCTCCTCGCCGGGCAGTGCGCCGACCTCGCGGGTGAACGCGCCGATCGCCTCGCCCAGCTCGGCGGGGCGGCCGGGGTTGTCGCCCTTCCAGAACGGCAGCCGTGCGGGCACCCCGGGGGCGGGGGTGACGATCACCCGGTCGTGGGTGATGTCCTCGATCCGCCAGCTGGTGGCGCCGAGCGCGAAGACGTCGCCGACCCGGCTCTCGTAGACCATCTCCTCGTCCAGCTCGCCCACCCGCCGGTTGCTGCCCTCGCCCGCCAGGAAGACACCGAACAGGCCGCGGTCGGGGATGGTGCCGCCACTGGTCACGGCGAGCCGCTGGGCGCCCGGCCGGCCGGCCAGCTCGCCGGTCACCCGGTCCCAGGTGATCCGCGGCCGCAGCTCGGCGAACTCGTCGCTCGGGTAGCGCCCCGAGAGCAGGTCCAGCACCGCCTCGAAGGCGGACCGGGGCAGGCCGGAGAACGGTGCGCTGCGCCGGACCAGGTCGAAGAGCTCCTCGACCGGCCAGGACTCCAACGCAACCGCCGAGACGATGTGCTGGGCCAGCACGTCCAGCGGGTTGGCCGGCACGCGGAGCGCCTCGATCCCGCCGGTGCGCATGCGCGACACCGAGACGGCCGCCGGCACGAGGTCGCCGCGGTGCTGGGGGAAGAAGACGCCGCGGGAGACCTCCCCGACCTGGTGGCCGGCGCGGCCCACGCGCTGCAGGGCACTCGCCACGCTGGGAGGGGAGGCGATCTGGAGCACCTGGTCCACCGCGCCCATGTCGATGCCGAGCTCGAGGCTGCTGGTGGCCACCACCGCGGGCAGCCGGCCGGACTTCAGGTCGTCCTCGACCAGCGCCCGCTGCTCCTTGGAGACCGAGCCGTGGTGGGTGCGCGCCATCAGCGGCGCGGCGCCGGCCGACGCGCCGGCCTGAGCCATGATCTGTGCGGGCGGGGCGACGCCCTGCGCGGAGACGTCGGCGGCGATCTCGTTGAGGCGGGCGGTCAGCCGCTCCGCCGTGCGGCGGCCGTTGGTGAAGACGATCGTCGAGGTGTGGTGCCCGATCAGGTCGGCCACCCGCTGCTCCACGTGGGGCCAGATGCTGGCGGCGGTGGCGGGGTTGCCGAGCTCCTCGTCGAGGTCGAACCCGGAGGGGTCCGGCTCCTGCGCGCGCGGCAGGTCCGTCATGTCCTCGACCGGGACCACGACGCTCAGGTCCCACGCCTTGTGCGCGGGCGGCGCGACGATCTCGACCGGCGCGCTGCCGCCGAGGAAGCGCGCGACCTCCTCGGTCGGGCGGACCGTCGCCGACAGCCCGACGCGCTGCGCCGGCCTGCGCAGCCGGGCGTCGAGCCGCTCCAGGCTGAGCGCCAGGTGGGCGCCGCGCTTGGTGCCGGCCACGGCGTGCACCTCGTCCACGATGACCGTCTCGATGCCGTCGAGCGTCTCGCGCGCCTGGGAGGTCAGCATCAGGAAGAGCGACTCGGGCGTCGTGATCAGGATGTCCGGCGGGCGGGTGCCGAGTCGACGCCGGTCGGCCGCGGTCGTGTCGCCGGAGCGGACGCCGATCTCCACGTCGTGGAGGCCGGCGTCGGTGCCACCGCCGAGGCGCGCGGCGGTCTGCCGGATCCCCGCCAGCGGGGCCCGCAGGTTGCGCTCGACGTCGACGGCCAGCGCCTTCAGCGGTGAGACGTAGAGGACCCGGGTGCGGTGCTTGCGCTCGGCGGGCGGGTCCGAGGTGAGCAGGCGGTCGAGCGAGGCCAGGAAGGCGCTCAGCGTCTTCCCCGATCCGGTGGGCGCCACGACCAGGGTGTGCTGCCCGCGGCCGATCGCGTCCCAGGCGCCGGCCTGCGCGGGGGTGGGCTCGGCGAACGCGGCCCGGAACCAGGTCCGGGTCGGCTCGCTGAACGACCCCAGCGGGTCGGCGGCGGGGGAGTCGGGCACGGGGCCAGTCTGGCGCACGGCTCCGACAGCCCCACCGCAGGCGCGAGTCGGCAGAAAGTTTCTGCCGACTCGCGCTACTTGGACGGCAGCAGTCGCGCGAACTCCGCGCCGCGCTCGACCCACGTCTCCAGGTCGGCGTCCTCGTCGAGGTGCTCGGCGGGGACGCGGAGCCAGCCGTTCATCGGCCGCCCGCGCATCTCCACCTGGACCGCCGGGGTGCCCGCCAGCAGCCCGGGCGCGGCGTCGGGCCCGACGCGGACCATCAGGCCGCCCTGGCCGCTCGCCACCACCGCCATGTTGCCGCCGAGCAGGAACGCCAGCCCGCCGAACATCTTCTTCTCGCTCAGCCCGGGCGACCCCTCGAGATGGTCCCGGATCCGGTCCGCCAACGCCTCGTCGTACGCCATGGTCCGACGCTAGGACGTGCCACCGACACCCACCCCGACCGCGAGTCGGCAGAAACTTCCTGCCGACTCGCGCCTCACGCGTCGGGCCGCAGCCCGGCGAGCAGGGCGTCGAGCTTCGCGTAGCCGTCGTTCATGCCCCGCTCCATGCCGCTGGCCAGCATCGCGTCCCGCGCGGCGAAGTCGTGGACGAGGGAGAGGATCTCCAGCCGGGCCCGGCCGCCCGGCAGGTCGCTCAGCGTCAGCGTGTCGAGGCTGACCGCGTCGGGCGCCTCCTCGAAGCCGAAGGTCTGCACGATCCGCTCGTTCTCGGTGACCCGGTGCACCGAGCCGTAGAAGTGGGCGATCTCCTCGCCGTCGCGGACCGCGGTGTAGCGATACTCGCCGCCGGTCCGCATGTCCCAGGTCTCGATCCGCATGTCGGTCGACCGGGGTCCGAGCCACCGCGCGATCAGCTCGGGGTCGACGTGCGCCCGGTAGACGAGCTCGCGCGGAGCATCGAACTCCCGGACGATCCGGACGGTGGGGACGCTGGGGTCCGCCTCGATGGTGGTGCCGCCGGTGGCGGTCGCGTCGGCAGTTCTCATCCCGCTGCTCCTTCGCTGAGTTCGGTGGCGCTGGGCCCGGTGAGGTCGGCTTCGCCGTCCTGGAGGTCGGCCAGGACCGCGTCGAGCCGCCGGTAGCGCTGCTCGGCCTGCTGCCGGTAGCGCTCGATCCACTTCGTCATCAGGTCGAAGACCTCGGCGTCCAGGTGCACGGGTCGGCGCTGGGCGTCGCGGGTGCGGCTGACCACCCCCGCCTCCTCGAGCACCCTGAGGTGCTTGGAGACGGCCTGCAGGGAGACGCCGTACGGCGCCGCCAGGTCGCTCACGGTCGCGTCGCCGGCCGTGAGCCGGGCGACCATGTCGCGCCGGGTCGGGTCGGCGAGGGCCGCGAAGACCCGGGAGAGCCGTTCCGCTTCCTCAACCATGTGGTTGAGTACACGCCGCGGATGGCCCGTTGTCAACCGTCTGGTTGAGGATCAGCCGCGCACCATCGGCGGCTGGATGAGCGAGGCCGGGCCGCGCCGGTAGAGCAGCGCGCGCGGGCCGCCGGACCCGGACGCCTCGCCCCGCGCGTCGGTGGGCACCACGAAGCCCTCGGTCCCCAGCACCTTGCGGCGGAAGTTGCCCAGGTCCGGCGGCGTCCCCCAGACCGCGGTGTAGACACGGCGCAGCTCGGGCAGCGTGAACGGCTCGGCCACGAACTCGGTGGCCAGGGTCGTGTACTCCAGCTTCGCCCGGACCCGCTCCAGGGCGTCGATCAGGATCGTGCGGTGGTCGAAGGCCAGCGTCGGGGTGTCCGGGCCGTCGCCGAGCAGGTCGTCGACCGCCCACCACCGCGCGCTGGCCGCGTCGGTGCCCGCGATCGGGTCCGGGAGGTCGGGCGCGAGCGCGACGTGGGCGACCGAGACGACCCGCATCCGCGGGTCCCGGTCGGGCGCCGAGTAGGTCCGCAGCTGCTCCAGGTGGCCCCCGAAGCGCTCGACCCCCGTCTCCTCGGCCAGCTCGCGCCAGGCCGCCTGCTCCGCGTCCTCGTCCGGCTCGACGAAACCGCCCGGCAGCGCCCAGGAGCCGGCGTACGGCGGGTCGCCACGCTCGACCAGGAGGACCGCCAGCGCGCCGTCGCGGATGGTGAAGACCGCCAGGTCGACGGCCACCGCGAACGGCGGGTGGGTGGTCATCCCAGCTCCACGCCCGCGGCCGCCATCTCCTCCAGCGCGGCCGCCGAGCTCTCCGGCGCGACACCGGCGTGCAGGCCGTCGAGCAGGCGGACCGCGAAGCCGGCCCTGCGGGCGTCCAGGGCGGTGGCCCGCACGCAGTAGTCGGTGGCGATCCCGCTGACCTCGACCGTCGCCACGCCGGCCGCGCGCAACACGTCCGCGAGGTGCTCGCCGCCGTCGGTGACCCCCTCGAACGCCGAGTACGCCGGCACGCCCATGCCCTTCACGACGTGGTGCGTGACCGCGTCGGTGACCAGCTCGGGCGCGTAGTCCGACCCGGGAGCGTCGGAGACGCAGTGCACGGGCCAGGTGGTCACGAAGTCGGGCTCCTCGCCGGGCTCGGCGAAGTGGCCGCCGTTGGTGTCGCCGCCGTGGTGCCAGTCGCGGGACGCGGCGATCACCGCGTAGTCGCCCGCGTGGTCGGCGAGGTGCTCGCTGATCCGGGTGGCGACCGCGCGGCCGCCGTCGACGCCGAGCGAGCCGCCCTCCACGAAGTCGTTCTGCACGTCGACCACGATCAGGGCGGTGCTGCCGGTGGCCTCGGGGCTGCTGCTCATCTGCTGCTCCTCTCGGACGGTGAGGTAGGGCTCGCCCGCGGCGACGCCGCGGACGTCGTGGGGGAGGGACGCGAGCGCGGCGGCAGCGCGGGCCCGCACCCGCTCCAGGGACGGGGTGTGGACGGTGGATCCGTCGCGGACCAGCGGCACCTGGACGGGCGTCGCCCCCTCCGGCGCCGGGCCGCCGGTGGTGAACCACTCGGCGGCGAGCGTCGCGCCGTCGTACCGGCGCCACGCGCGCTTCGCGCCGCCGGTCGAGTGCTTCGCGGCCGACCTCTTCTCGACCGGCCGGAGCGTGCCGCCGGGCGCGTCGCCGACCGCGACCAGCTTGTAGACCATGCTCGCCGTGGGGTGGCCCGATCCGGTGACGACGCGTGTGCCGACGCCGTACCCGTCGATCGGGGCGTCGGCCAACGCGGCCATCACGAACTCGTCGAGGTCGCTGGTGGCGACGACCCGGGTGCCGGTGGCGCCGAGGTCGTCGAGCAGCGCCCGCGCCTTCGCCGCCTCGTCGGCGAGGTCGCCGGAGTCGATCCGGACGGCGCCGAGGCCGGTGCCGGCGACCCGGACGGCCGTGCGGATGCCCTCGGCGATGTCGTAGGTGTCGACCAGCAGGGTGGTGCCGGTGCCCATCGCGGCGACCTGGCTGCGGAACGCCGCCTCCTCGCTGTCGTGGGCGAGCGTGAAGGCGTGGGCCGCGGTGCCGACGGTGGGGATGCCGAAGCGCCGTCCGGCGGCCAGGTTGCTGGTCGAGGCGAACCCGGCCAGGTAGGCCGCGCGGGCGGCGGCGACCGCCGCCTCCTCGTGGGTGCGGCGCCCACCCATCTCGATGATCGGCCGGCCGGCGGCCGCGTGGACCATCCGGGCGGCGGCGCTGGCGACGGCGGTGTCGTGGTTGAGCACGCTGAGGATCAGAGTCTCCAGGACGACGCACTCGCCGAGCGTGCCGCGCACCGTGAGGACGGGGGAGTCGGGGAAGTAGAGGTCGCCCTCGGGGTAGCCGTCGACGTCGCCGCGGAACCGGAAGTCGCGCAGGTAGGCGGCGGTCTCGGGGCCGACCACCCCATCCTCCTGCAGCCACGCGACCTCGTCGGCGTCGAACGTGAACGCCTCGATCAGCGGGAGCAGTCGCCCCTGTCCGGCGACCATGCCGTAGCGCCGTCCCCCCGGCAGCCTGCGGGCGAAGACCTCGAAGACCGCGGGGTGGTCGACGCTGCCGTCGCGGACCCAGGAGTCGAGCATGGTGAGCTCGTAGCGGTCCGTCAGCAGGCCGGTGCGCTCCATCCGCCGCCCCCTCCATGTTGTAGTCACTGTGACCGTAACAGGGTTGGCGGAGTGTGCAAGGTGGTACGCCGACCGGACCGGGGAACGGGGGACAACCGGTCCGGCCGGCGGGTCTGGTGACGGGCGCCGGCGGCTCGCGCCTCAGCCGGTGTGGTGCACCTCCTGGAGTCCGTAGACCGGCGTGTCGATGCCCTCGTAGCGCGCCTTGAGCTGGAGTGCCAGGTAGAGCGAGTAGTGCCGGGACTGGTGGAGATTGCCGCCGTGCATCCAGAGGTTGGTCACCTGGGTCGGCTTCCACATGTTGCGCTGCTCGCCCTCCCAGGGGCCGGGGTCCTTGGTGGTCTCCGAGCCCAGGCCCCAGCACTTCCCGAGCCGGTCGGCGGTCTCCTGGTCCACCAGGTCGGCCACCCAGCCGTTCATCGAGTTGTAGCCGGTGGCGAAGACCACCACGTCGGCCGGGAGCTCGGTCCCGTCGGCGAGCACGACGGCGTCCTCGGTCAGGTGGTCGATCTGGCCGTGGGCGAGCTTCACGTCGCCGTTCGCGACCAGGTCGGCGGAGCCGACGTCGATGTAGTAGCCGGAGCCGCGGCGGAGGTACTTCATGAACAGCCCGGAGCCGTCGTCCCCCCAGTCGTGCCAGAACCCGGATGCCTCGAGCCGGTCGTAGAACTCCTTGTCCTTCTTCGCCATCGCCTCGTAGGCGGGGATCTGGAAGGTGTGCAGGATCCGGTAGGGCAGCGAGGCGAAGATCAGGTCCGCCTTCTCGGTGGTCACGCCGGCGGCCAGCGCGCGCTCGGAGTAGAGGTCGCCCAGTCCGAGCTCCATCAGGGAGTCGGACTTCACGATGTGCGTCGAGGACCTCTGCACCATCGTCACGTCCGCGTCGTGCTCCCACAGCGCGCCGCAGATGTCGAACGCGGAGTTGTTCGAGCCGATCACCACGGCCTTCTTGCCGGCGTACGCGTCCGGCCCGGGGTGGGCGGAGGAGTGGTGCACGTCGCCGCGGAAGACGTCCATCCCGGGGACCTCGGGCATCCGCGGCTTGCCGGACATGCCGGTGGCGAAGACCAGCTGCGTCGGACGCAGCGTGAGGGGCTGGCCGTCGCGCTCGAGCTCGACCGTCCACTCGCCGGTCTCCTCGGACCAGCGGGCGCTGGTGACCGAGGTGTCGGACCAGTACGGCACCTCCATGACGCGCACGTAGAACTCGAGCCAGTCGCCGATCTTGTCCTTGGGGGCGAAGACCGGCCAGTTGTCGGGGAATTTCAGGTAGGGCAGGTGGTCGTACCAGACGGGGTCGTGCAGGCAGAGCGACTTGTAGCGGTTGCGCCACTGGTCCCCGGGCCGCGGGTGCTTGTCGACGACCAGGGCCGGCACGCCGAGCTGCCGCAGGCGGGCGCCGAGCGCGATGCCGCCCTGGCCGCCGCCGACGACGAGGACGTAGGGCTGGGTCGTCGAGCCCAGGCTCTCGGCCTCCTCCTGGCGGAGCTCCTTCCAGGTCTGGCGGTGCTTGTTGGCGCCGTGCTCGGCGCCCATCGGGCGGTGGGTACCGCGCGGCTCCTCGTGGCCCTTCAGCTCGTACAACGCGGTGAGCAGCGTCCAGGCGCGGTCCTCGCCGTCCTCCTCCTTGAGCCGGAGCAGGCCGTTGCCGCGGCCGGCGGCGGTCTCGAAGCCGATCCACGCGGTCACCACGCCGTCGGCCTCCTCGGGCGGCTCGGTGGTGGCGAAGCCGCTGGGGGCGGTCGTCGCCGCGGTGGCGTCGACCAGCCCGGCCACGGCGTCGCGGCCCTCGACGGTCTTGATGTTCCAGGTGAAGGAGATCAGGTCCCGCCAGTAGCACTCGGTGGCGAACAGCGCGGCGGCCGCCTCGCCGTCGCCGTCCCTCAGCGCCGCCTCGAACGCGGCGAGCCAGGCGTCGACGCGCTCGGCCGGGCCGGGCTCGGCGGTGTCGGGTGTCTCGGTCGTCGCGGTGCTGGGGTCGAGGGTCTGGGTCATGCCGGCTCCTTCGTGGTGTCGCTGCTGCAGTACGTCGCCGTGTGGCGTGCCTCACATGTCACTCCCGGGCGGCGCGGGTGCGCCACCGTTGCTCCGTGTTGCATTCCGGCACCCAGGGAGTGACGGGGGTCACACCCGCGCCTATGCTCGTCCTCTCACCAAGGAGCGCGATGAGCGGGGAGCCCAGCGCCCGCGTCGGCGGGCACGCGGCGGTCGGTGCCGGCACCGACCTGTCGGTCCGCGCGCGCGAGCTGCGGGTCCTGCACGACGCGATCCTGTCCGGCCTGCACCCCGACGCCCGTCCCCGTGCGGTCGTGGCGCGCTCCTGGCAGCGGGTGATGGGCATGGGCCTGGACGCCGACGCGGGCGGCAGCCGCGACCCGTTGCCCGCCGCCGAGGTCGAGCGCCGTCGCGCCGGATCGGCGCTCCACCTGGTGATCGACGAGCTGCGCCACGTCCTCACCTCCGTCGCCGACGCCTCGGCGTTCCTGATGGTCGTCACCGACGCCGACGGCGTCGTGCTGTGGCGCGAGGGCTCCAGCCGGGTACGCCGGCAAGCCGACGTCCTCGGGTTCGCCGAGGGCGCCACCTGGACCGAGGGCGCCGTCGGCACCAACGCCATCGGCACCGCGCTGGCCGAGTCCGCGCCGGTCGAGCTCTTCTCCGCCGAGCACTACGAGAACGCCCAGCACCCCTGGTACTGCAGCGCCTGGCCGATCCACGACCCGCGCACCGGCCGGCTGATCGGCGTCGTCGACGTGAGCGGGCCCGCCCTGACGCTCCACCCCGCGATCCGGATGCTGGTGGAGAGCGCGGTCAGGCTCGCCGAGGCGAGGCTGCTGCGGCTGCACGCCGACCGGCTCGAGCTGCTCCGCCGCCACGCCGAGCCGCTGCTCGCCGGCTCCAGCGGACCCGCGCTCGTCGTCGACGACCTGGGCTGGGTGGCCCACCGGCGCGGCGTCGGCGGGCACGAGCGCACCGCGGCGCCCGTCGAGGGGCAGCCGCTGGCGATCCCGGGCGTCGGGCTGTGCCTGCCGGAGCGGTTCGCCGACCACGGCTGGCTGCTGCGCCCGGGGCACACGGAGCGCCTGCTGCGCGCGCGGCTCGACCTCGCCACCGGCGTGCTGAGCGTGGACGCGGACTCCGACGGCTGGCGGCGCCAGCTCACCCGGCGCCACGTCGAGCTGCTGCGCCTGGTGGCCGCGGCCGGGACCGCGGGCGTCACGGCCCGAACGCTGAGCACGGCGCTCTACGGCGACGCCGACCACGAGGTCACCGTCCGCGCCGAGCTGTCGCGGCTGCGGAAGGCCGTCGGCGCGCTGGTGGACACCCAGCCGTACCGGATCGCCGCCTCGGTCGAGCTGGTGGTGCTCAGCGAGCAGCCTCCGGCAGGCTAGTCGCGTGCTGCCCGCCGACGCCCTCGACCGCCTCGCCGCGTCGGGGGCCGAGCCCGGCGGGGCGGTCGCCGTCGTACGGGACGGGGTGGTCGAGGTGGACCACTGCGTGGGCACCCGCGACGGGGTGGGGGCATGGAGCTCGGACACCCTGGTGATGACCTACTCGGTCGCCAAGCCGTTCGCCGCGCTCGCCGTCCTGGACGCGGTGCGCGCGGGGTCGCTCGGCCTCGACGAGCCGGTCGCCTCGGTCTGGCCGGAGTTCGGCGTCGCCGGCAAGGGGGCCACGACCGTGCGCCACCTGCTGTGCCACCAGGCGGGGCTGCCGGCGTTCCCGGAGGCGGCGGCGGAGGTCGGGTACGACGACCGGGAGGCCCTGGTGGCGCTGCTCGCCGCCGCGCCGCCGGTCCACCCGCCCGGCGCCGCGGTGGCCGAGCACGCCCTGACCTACGGCCACCTGCTCGACGAGGTGCTGCGCCGGGCCACCGGGGAGGCCCTCGACGAGCGGTTCGCGCGGATCGCGGGAGAGGCCGGCTGGGACCTCCACCTCCGGGTGGGGCCCACCGACCTCGGACGCGTCGCGACGGTCGTCGAGTCGCAGGAGGGCTGGCGGTCGGCGTACCTCGCCGATCCGCGCTGGAGCCCCGCCCTCAGCCGCCCGCCCGGCCTGCTCGACCCGGACGTGCTCAACTCCGAGCGCTTCCGCCGTACGCCGTTCCCGGCCGTCTCGCTGCACGCCTCGGCGCTCGCGCTGGCGACCTTCTACGACGACGTCCGGCGGCCCGGCGGCCTCGTCGGCCAGCGCCTCGGCGCCGACCTGTGGCGCGCCTACACCGAGCCCGCGGCGACGGGGCACGACCTGGTCATCGATCGACCCGTCACCTGGACCCCCGGCTTCCAGGTCGACGTCGAGGACGGCCGGGCGGAGATCGGGATGGGCGGCGCCGGGGGCTGCTCGGCGTGGGCGGAACCGGCGGCGGGGTACGGCGCTGCCTACGTCACGCGGGGGCTCGGCGGGTTCGACCGGGGCGAGGCAGTGTGGGAGGCCGTGCGGGCGGAGTTCCGGCCGCGAGGGGTTGGCCAACCGCGGTTCAAGGAGGGCGCCGTGGTCGCGTCGCTTTGCCCAGGCACGTCAGAGGCCCGCAAGCCGATCGTGATGCGGGAACGGATCCGCCGTGTCCATGGCGCCTGTGGCAGATCAATGCACTCCGTATTAGTTCCGAGCTATTCTTGATACATGGGCTCCTTGCTCCAGATCCGAGATGTCCCCGACGAGTCGCGTCGTGAACTCAAGTCGCGCGCCGCCGCACGGGGACAGTCACTGAACGCCTACCTGCTCGAGCTGATCGACCGGGAGGTCAGTCGCCCGACAGTTGCCGAGGTCCTCGACCGAGCAGCTCGTCGCAGCGAGCGCGCGACCGCGTCGGCACAGGAAGTGGTCGCCACTGCTCGAGCTGATCGTGACGGTGACGTCGGACGTCGGTCTGCGTGATCGTCGTCGATTCCGCCGCCGTGGTCGATGCGCTCACCATGGTCGACGGCAGCGAACGCCTGCGGGACGAGTTGGGCGCAGGCGACCTGCATGCGCCTTCCCTGCTCGACTTCGAGGTGGTCTCAGCCCTTCGTGGACTCACGCTCGGAGGCCATCTCAGCGATGCCCGAGCGACCGACGCCTTGGCCGACTTCGATGCCCTGCCCGTAGAGCGGTGGCCGAGCGCGCCCGCTCTGCGGCTGCGGTCGTTCAGCCTTCGCGCGAATCAGAGCGCCTACGACGCCGCCTACATCGCGCTGGCCGAGGCCCTCGACTGCCCGCTCCTCACCAGGGACGCTCGCTTGGCCCGCAGTAGCGGACACTCGGTCGAGGTCCGTGTCCTATAGCCGATCGGCCTCTGACACGCTCCGCGGCCGATTGCTCGGCGGTGGCACATATCGCGACATGCACTGGTCCGCCTACGGCACGTACACCAAGTTCACCGAATAGCGATAGCCGGAGTCGTCTTCGAAGACATCGACGTCAAGGACGAGGTCGCACCGGCCCTCTTGTGCAGTCCAGAGATCGACGAGGCACTGCCACCGGTCTCCTTGCCACAGACAGACCGACGTGTCCCAAGCGTCCTTCGGAAGCGGAACGAGGGTGATTCCTCCGTATTCGGCCACCGCCTCCAGGCACATCTCCGACAAAGCCTCAGACACCGGCTCCACCCCGGGCACTTCGGTCGCGACGATGACGTCCTCACGCGCTAGGGATTCGACTATCGCCGACAGGGTGGGCCGCCAGACTTCAGGCACGGGCCGTTCCCGCTCGCCGTCCTTGATTGGAGGGGTCAAGTCGCCTCGCGTCACGGGTGCCATCGAACCACTGCCGCCGACCTCATCTCGTGACAGCAGCGGCATTGGCCCGAATCCAGGCATGAGCGGACGCGCCGTAGGCCGAACGTCATTCGGGATTGGGCGGACCGAAGTCGATCGGCGCCGCCCTGTCGCTAGTGCCAAACGCCGGCGAAGTGGTCCGGGATAGGTTCCAGTCGTGCAGCACAGCATCGGTTTGTTCCTAGAACGGACGATCCCGTATGAGCCCGTGCCGCAGTTGGGTCTCGTCCAGGCGATCGAGGTGGAGCTGGGCGTTCGGTTGCCGGCTGCCTACGTCGACCTCGCGCTTGTGCACAACGGCGGTGACCTCGCGAGGGATGCCTATCCGACTCAGGTGTCCACGAGTTGGGCACCGGACCATGTGGGGGTCAAGGCGATCGCAGCCATCGGGCGTACCGCGCCCTTCAGCTTGTGCGGTGAGTTCGGCAACCGCTTCTGGATTCGCGAGTGGGGATATCCCGACATCGGCATCTACTTCGCAGACACTCCCACCGCTGGACACGACATGATCGCGTTGGACTATCGATCGCCGGGTGAGCCCAGCGTTGTGCACGTCGACCAGGAGGTGGGCTACCAGATCACGCCGATCGCACCCGATCTCGCGACCTTCATCTCCGGACTGGTGCCTTCAGCCGACTTCGAGTAGGCGTCGTCGGATACCCCCCCAATCGTTCCGATGGTCGATGGTCACGCGGAGCGTGCAGATGGCGGATCCCTTTCCAGCGCACAGTTGGCCAATCGGACACAACCACAAGGCCTCGGGGGCGTGGGCGCTCCGATGCGGGATGATCGCCGCATGCCAGACCTTGTCGCTCGGACGATCCAACGTCTGCGCGACGGTGGAGTTCGACTCGACCCGGGCCTCTCGGACAAGGAGATGTCGCGGGTCGAGGAGAGGTTCGGCTTCACATTCGGACCAGAGCATCGTGAGTTCCTCCAGTCGGCGTTGCCGGTGGGGAAGTCGTGGCCGGACTGGCGCAACGGCGCCGAGGATGGCCTGCGGGGACGACTCAACTGGCCGATCGATGGCGTCGTCTTTGACGTGTGCCACAACGATTTCTGGCCAGCTTCCTGGGGCGATCGGCCGGACGGCAAGGAAGAACGGGAGGGTGAAGCCCGCATGCGTCTCGCCCGGGTGCCTCGGCTCGTCCCGGTCTTCTCGCATCGGTACCTGACGGCAGATCCGCACTTCGCCCCCAGCCCCGTCTTCTCTGTCCATCAGGCCGACGTCGTCCTATTCGGAGACGACCTCCTCGACTACGTGGCTCGCGAGTTCCGCGTCTCGCCGCTCCATCCGTCGCCGGATCGGACCTATGTGCCATTCTGGTCAGACCTCGCCCAGGGCGCCGAGAACCGCGATCTGTAGTAGCCGTTCTCCAACAGCACCGGCGGCCCGCAAGCCGAACTTCATCCGGTCACCCGGCCCGGCGCCAGCTCATCAGTCGCTCAGCCAGACCGCTGCGTCCGCAGGGAATGGGTCTGCGACGCTCGGGCCGGTCGTGTGCCCGAGACATCGGTATTCCGGGTTCTCGGGCACACGACCCGGACCGGCCCCGCTCCGGCGCGGGGTCGTGTGCCTCCTGCATCGGGATTCCGCTGTCTGGGGCACACGACCCACCACCGGCTGCCGACCGTGCCCGGCGCACCGCACGCCGAACGGGATCCGGACACCGCGGCGACTCGGGAGCTGACGGGCATTGATCAGTCTGCGGAGTCCCGCAGGGGATCCGATTTCGGAACGCCGGCACGGCTCGCCACGAGCGTGCGACATTGCCGTCCATGATGACCCTGCTCTTCGACGAGCTCGTGCTTACCGACTACGGCCAGTTCGACCTCATCTGGAGCGGCGATCTTGGATTCGACGGGGACTTCGATCGCTTCTTCGCTGAACAGGAGAACGGATTGGCTGGCGCCGCAACGGGCGCAGGTCTGTACGTCAACCTGGCCCGGCGCTCCGGAGGTTCACGCGTTCGCATCGTGCTGCACGACACCGAACCGCCGCTCCGTGGGGACTGGGAAGATGTCGTCGAGGTCTCGGTCTCGATCCCGCGGGGCGCCGAGCCGACATGGAACACCTGGGCGAGCGAGGAAAGCGGATCGCTGCCAGTCCCCTTCGGCGCCTACCGTGTGCGTGTTGGTGCGCGCGGCCGGGACGCCGGCGCGGACGGCGAGTTCGCCGAAGGGCCGGTGGACTGGTACGAGCTCGACTTCTGGCCTGCGCCGGTCGAGGCTGACGCGATCATTCGCACGACGTCGGCCAACGCGGCCCACTGGCACCGCAAGGTCGGCTCGCGGCGATAGCGAGTTGCCCGCCCCACCCAATGCCCCGCTTCGCCAGTAGCGGATCGGTCAGCGGGCTGGCGATGTGCCACTCGTCGACGTCGTACGTCGGGCCGAGTCGTGTGCTTGAAGCATCGGGACAGCGGAGTCGTGTGCCTGAAGCATCGGAATACGGGGTTGTGGAGGCTCAGGACATCGCGGACACATTGAGTCTCACGACATCGCGGACACCTGACCGGTTCACGACCCGTCCAGCGCGCACGATGCGCAGGGTGGATCGTGGCCAGAG
>NZ_JBEGDJ010000038.1:0-41385 GCF_040191335.1 Nocardioides sp. YIM 152588
GCAGCGGGTCGACGTTGCCCCCGGAGAGCAGCACGACCACCGGGCCGGTGAGGTCGTCGGCGGTGCCGTCGAGCGCCGATCACCCAGATCACCGTGCTGGCCGCGACGCCCGGGCGGAAGATGCAGAAGAACGCCGCGATCGTCGCGGTGACCCTGGTCGCGGTGGGCGCGGCCGTCGCCCTGTGGCTGCTCGCCCCGGGCTCGACCGCGGCCGCCGTCACGACCGTCACCGCCGTCGGCGGCGTCGTCGGCAGCGTCCTGTCCGGGGCGGCGGCGGTCAGCAAGCAGGTCGACGCCGGGGTGGACGGCGCCGCGTGGGCGCTAGGGACCCGCGTGCTGGGCGGCCCCGAGGCGCGCCTGCTGCGCGAGCACGACCTGGCGCTGGCCGCGCAGGGCCGGCAGGTCAGCGATGCCACCGCCGCGGCGTTCCAGGCGGACGCCGCGCTCCAGGAGGCCCAGGACCGCGCGAGCGTCGACCCGCTCGGCGTGCTGCTCGAGGACATCGACGCGGCCGGCGACTACCGCGACCACCTCACGCTGGTCAGCAAGGTCCAGGAGCACTTCACGCTGGTGAACCGGGCGGTGAGGGACCACACCGGCGATCCCCAGCACACGCCGGCGCAGCCGCTGGACCGGGTCGTGGTGCTCATCGACGACCTCGACCGGTGCCCGCCGAAGAAGGTCGCGCAGGTCCTGGAGACCGTGCACCTGCTCTTCGACTTCGAGATGTTCGCGGTCGTGCTCGCGGTCGACACGCGCTGGCTGGAGCAGTCGCTGCAGATCCGCTACCGCAAGCTGCTCGGGGGCGACGGCGCGACGGCCTCGCCGACCGACTACCTGGAGAAGATCGTCCAGATCCCGATCCAGCTGTTCGCCCTGGCGGAGACGGACGCGGCGCGCCTGGTCCGCGGCCTCACCGCGTCGGCGCCACCCACCGCGGGGACCGGCGAGACGACGGCCGCGCCCGACGGTGGGCGGGACGCGGCGCCGGACGGGGCGGACCGGATGCTGCTGCCGGTCGCGCCCCGGCCGGAGGCGACGACGGTCCGCGCCACCGCCCTGGAGGTGAGCGACCGGGAGGCCGCGGCGCTGAGCGCGGCGGCGTCGCTCGCCGGCAGCACCCCGCGCGCGGTGAAGCGGTTCGTCAACACCTACCGGCTGGTGAAGGCGACCGCCGACGCGCCCGAGGCGCTGGACCAGCCGCGCCACGGGGAGCTCGGCGACCACGACGCGATCGCCGTGCTGCTCGCGATGGGCGTCGGGCTCGGCACGCGGACTCCCGAGATCCATGCCGCGCTCCGCCTCGCACCGCCGGGCACCAGCCTCGAGCACGCCCTGGGGACCGTCGCCACCGGCGCGCCGCGGCTGGCGCGCTGGCTGGCCGACCACCCGACGTACGCCCGGGCGCCCGTCGACCTGTTCCGGCCGTGGCTGCGGCAGACCTCCCGCTACTCCTTCCACGCGCCGCCGTCGGGCTGACCCGTGGCGGGCGGGCCGCCGCCGCGGGCCGGCGTCAGCCGACGGCGCGGCGCACCAGGTCGGCGACGGCCTTCTCGACCTCATCGGTGACGGCGGTGACGGCGAAGGCCGTCGGCCACATCGGGCCGTCGTCGAGGCGGGCCGGCTCGTTGAACCCGAACGACGCGTACCGCTCCCCGAACTTCGCCGAGCCCTTGAAGAAGCAGACCACCTTGCCGTCCTCCGCGTAGGCCGGCATGCCGTACCAGGTCTTCGCGGCCAGCCCGGGGGCGACGTCGAGGACGATGGCGTGGATCCGCTCGGCGATGGCGCGGTCCGCGTCCGGCATGTCCGCGATCGCGTCGAGGCAGGCCTGCTCCTCCTTGACCCGCTTGTTGCCGCCCTTGGCGACCTTGAGCTCCTCGGCGCGGGCCTTCATCGCCGCCCGCTCCGACTCGCTGAACCCGGTGCTCGTCCCGGTGCTCGTCCCGGTGCTCGTCATCTCTGCCTCCCTGTCCGTGATGTCCGGTGCCGGCGATCCGCCGGCACCGCCGACGCTAGGTCGCGGCGGACGGGATCGCTTCTCCGTTCCTGACCGCCTTCGCCCGCGGCCACCGACCGCCGCGGGCTGCCATGATGGGAGCGCCCGACCGCACCTGCCCAGGAGTGCCATCGTGACCTTCATCGAGGCCGTCCAGGTCTGCCTCACCAAGTACATCGGGTTCGTCGGCCGCGCGCCGCGCTCGGAGTACTGGTGGTTCTTCGTCTTCAACCTGCTGGTCAGCCTCGGCGCCACGACGCTCGACGCGGCCGTCGGCGGCGACCTGATCGCGACCGTCGCGGCGCTGGCCCTGTTCCTGCCGAGCCTCGCCGTCGGCGTGCGGCGGCTGCACGACACCGGCCGCAGCGGGTGGTGGATGCTGATCGCCCTGGTGCCGGTCGTCGGCTGGATCGTGCTGGTGGTCTTCTTCTGCCTGCCGGGCGACCGGGCGAGCAACCGGTACGGCGCGCCGTTCGTGGCGTTCTGACGCCGCCGGTCCCTATCCCCCGCTGCCGGGCAGCGGGGGCAGCTGGCTCGGCGGCGGCTGGGTCGGCGACGGGCGGCTCGGAGACGGCGTCGACCGCACGGTCCGGGTCTGCGTCGGCGCGACGGTGGGCTTCCTGGTGGGGGCGGTCGTGGTCGGCGTCGTCGCGGTGGGGGTGCTGGGAGTGGCCGTGGTCGGCTCCTCCGTCGGCAGGGTCGGCTCGGTGGTCGGCTCGGTCGGCGGGGTCGTGATCGGCGGCGTGGTGGGCTCGGTGGTGGGCTCGGTGGTGGGCTCGGTGGTGGGCTCGGTGGTCGGTTCGGTCGGCTCCGTCTCGCAGACCGCGCCCCCGGACGAGCTCCCGCTGAACGGCTCGGTCGTCTCTCCGCCGGGGTAGCTCACCGTCACGGTCCAGTCGTAGCTCGCGCCCGGCGCCGAGTAGGTCTGGTGGAACCCCGACAGGTCGCCGTCGCTCGCGTAGTCGTCGACGACATCGTGCTGGGTGCCGCCGATGATGATGGTGATCGTCACCGGAACGGTGACCACGTTCATCTCGATCCACTCGGGCGCCGGGTCGTAGGTGATGTCGGCCCGGAACGTGCCGCAGGTCGCGTTGACGCTGATCGTCGGCGGCGCGGCGTACGCCGGCTGGGCGACCAGGAAGGCGGCGCCCCCGCCGATCATCGCGACGGCCGCGACCACGGCGGTCCCGATGACGGCGAGGGGCGGGCGCGGCGACGGGAGTGGCGACGGGCGTGGCGCCGGGCGTGGCGACATGGGGTGCCTCCGAGATCCGAGAGACCTCCGACAGTATCCGCAGGTCACAGCGTGCGCGACCCCCTGAGGAGGGCGACCGGCCGGACGCCGAGCGGCCCGGCGCCTCCGAGGAGGTGCCGGGCCGGTCGGGCCGATGGGGCCACCGTCAGTCGGTGACCACGGCCTTGAGCACGTCGACCTTGGCCGCCGACCGGGCCGGGCCCAGCGCGGCCAGGACCCCGGCGACCGCGGCGACCGCGACGTAGACGGCGATCTGGCCGAACGGGACCGAGATCGCCTCGATCCCCTCGTCCTTGAGCACCTGCGACATGGCGATCCCGATGCCGGTGCCGAGCACCGCCCCGGTGAGGGCGCCGATCAGCGAGATCACCGCGGACTCCCAGCGGACCATCGCCCGGACCTGTCCCCGGGTCATCCCGACCGCCCGGAGCAGCCCCAGCTCGCGGGTCCGCTCGAAGACCGACAGGGCGAGCGTGTTCACGATCCCCAGCAGGGCGATGATCACGGCCAGGCCGAGCATCACCGTCATGAAGGTGAGCAGCGTGTCGATGAAGCCGCTGGCCTCCTTCTCGAAGCCGTCCCGGTCGAGCACCTGGGCGTCGGGGTGGTCGGCCAGGGCCGCGTCCACGGCCGCCCGCACCGCGGCCGGGTCGGCCCCGGCGTCGAGGGTGACGAACGCGTTGGTGACCAGCTGCGGACCCGCCAGCGCCCGCTGCGCCGCGCGGCTGACCACGTAGTCGCTGCTGATCCAGCCCTTGCCGGCGTAGACCGCGGCGATCCGCAGCCGGTGCGCACCGCTCTGGGCGAACTCGGCGCTCACCCGGTCGCCGACCTTCCAGCCGTGCTCCTCGGCGGCGGACTCCGAGACCATCACGGCGTCCGTCCCCAGGTCGGAGAGCGAGCCCTCGCTGACCCCGAGGTTGAAGACCTCACCGGCGTTCGCCGGGTCGATCGAGGAGTAGCTGCCGCCCTCGCCGTCGAAGCGCGCCTCGCCCCAGCCGTCGGCCGAGACCTGGTCGACACCGTCGACCGCCTCCACCGCGGCGACCACGGACGGGCTGTAGCCCGGCGCCTGGGTGCTCGAGGTGACCACGTACAGGTCGGCGTCGACCCGGTCGGAGAGCACGTCGCCGAAGGAGGCCTTCAGCGAGGAGGCGAAGACGCCCATGCTGACCACCAGCGTCAGTCCGATCATCAGCGCGGCGGCGGTGGCAGAGGTACGGCGCGGGTTGCGCACCGCGTTCTGCCGGGCCAGGTCGCCGGGCAGACCGCGCAGCCGCAGGGGCGTCGCGATCAGGGCGGCCAGCGGGCGGACGGCGACCGGCAGGCCGATCACCACGCCGAGCATCGCGGCCGCGAGCCCGAGCCCGAACATCGACATCCCACCCTCGCCGAACAGCGCGTAGAGCAGTGCGGCCGTGCCACCGGCGAGGACGACGAGCCCGACCAGCGCGCGGGCCACGGAGGGCCGCTCGCTGCCCGGCGCCGAGTCGCGCAGCGCCTCGATCGGCAGCACCGTGGTCGCCCGGCGGGCGGGGACCAGGGCGGCCAGCACGGTGACGCCGGTGCCGACGGCCAGGGAGACCCAGACGTGGCCGGCCTCGATCTGCAGGGTGGTGAACGGCAGGGCCAGCCCGGTCGCGTCCATCAGCCACTTCAGCCCGCGGGCCAGCCCGACGCCGATCCCGAAGCCGATCGCCGAGGCGACCAGCCCGAGGCAGACGGCCTCGATCAGCAGGCTGCCGAGCACCTGGCGGCGCTTGGCACCGATGGCGCGCAGCAGGGCGATCTCCCGCGTCCGCTGGGCCACCGTCATCGTGAAGGTGTTCCAGATGATGAAGGAGCCGACGAAGAGCGCGATGCCGGCGAAGACGCCGAGGATGATGCCGACGATCCTGAAGTTCTCCTTGGTCGCCTCCGCGTTCTCCTCCGCGGCGGCCTTCCCGGTGATCGCCTCGGCGCCCTCGGGGATCACCCGGGAGAGCCGGTCGGCCAGCAGGGCCTGGTCGACGCCGTCGACCGCGCTGACCTCGATCCGGTCGAACCACCCGGGGCGACCGAGGACCCGCTGCGCGGTCGCTGTGTCGAAGTACGCCGCGGTGGTGCCGCCGAGGTCGGTGATGCCGTCGCCGTAGCCGACGGTCCCGACGACGGTGAACTCCCGCGTCGGTCCCTGGAACAGGACGTCGATCGTGGCGCCCAGCGGGATGTGGTGCTCCGTGGCGCTGGTGGCGTCGATGGCCACCTCGTGCCGGTTGGTCGGCGCGTGCCCGCTGAGCAGCTCCACGTCGCCGCGGAGCGCCTCCTCGGCGGCCATGCTGTAGCCGTTGGTCGGCGCGCCACCGGTGGTGGTGATCGCCCGGCCCTCGGTGTCGGTGAGCAGGGCGTAGCCCTGGACGGCGCCCTCGGCCGCGCGGACGCCGTCGACGCCGCGGACCGTGGCCAGGACCCGCTCCGGGATCGGGCCGCGGTTGGTGCCGACCCCGTCGGTCTGGGAGTAGGGGGCCTCGGTGCGGACCACCGCGTCGGTGCCGGCGCCGATCTTGCCGAACAGCAGGTCGAAGGCGGTCGCCGTGGTGTGGGTGAGGATCATCGTGCCGGCGAGCAGGGCGACGCCGAGCGCGATCGACGTCGTCGTGAGCAGGAAGCGCACGCGGTGCGCCACCATCCCCCTCAGGGTTGCGGTCAACATGTCAGGCTCCGAGGTTCTTCATGTGGTCGAGGACGTCCTCGGCCGTCGGGGAGTGGATCTCGCCGGCGATGCGGCCGTCGGCGAGGAAGACGACCCGGTCGGCGTACGCCGCCGCGTTCGGGTCGTGGGTCACCATCACGACCGTCTGGAACAGGTCGTCGACGGCGGAGCGCAGGAAGCGGAGCAGCTCGGTCCCGGAACGGGAGTCGAGCGCGCCGGTGGGCTCGTCCGCGAAGACGATCTCCGGACGCGAGGCCAGCGCGCGGGCCGCCGCGACCCGCTGCTGCTGGCCGCCGGAGAGCTGCGCGGGGCGGTGCCCCAGGCGCTCCCCGAGCCCGACGGTCTCGACGATCGAGGCCACCCACGCGCGGTCCGGCCGGCGGCCGGCGATGCGCAGGGGCAGCACGATGTTCTCGGCCGCGGTCATGGTCGGCAGCAGGTTGAACGACTGGAACACGAAGCCGATCCGGTCCCGCCGCAGCTTGGTCAGCCTGCCGTCGCGCAGCCGGGTGATCTCGGTGTCGCCGAGCCAGACCTCGCCGGAGGTGGGCCGGTCGAGGCCGGCGAGCACGTGCAGCAGGGTCGACTTGCCCGAGCCCGAGGGGCCCATGATCGCGGTGAACCGGCCGCGGTCGAGCTCCACGCTGACGTCGTCGAGGGCGACGACCGCGGCGTCGCCGGTGCCGTAGCGCTTGGTGGCGCCGACGACGCGGGCCGCGGGTGAGGCCTGGCCGGGGGCGCCGGTGCGGTGCGCGGGGTGCTGCGCTGCACCGGTGGTCGTGGTGCTGGTGAAGACGGACATCTCGGATCTCCCTCAGATCTCCTTGGTGGGATCGCCACCCGGTCGAGCGGCATGACACGAGCACACCGCGATCCGGCCCGGGCCTCGATCGGGCTGGGCGCACGCCGTACGGCGGCAGCCGCACGTCCGCGGGTGCTGCCGGGGTGGGGTGGGCCGCACCCCGGGGGTGGGGGCAGCCCCCTCCCCCACGGGTCCGGGAACGGCGAGACTGCTGCCATGACCTGGCGGCTGCGCGTGCGCCGGCCCACGCGCCTGGAGGTGCTCTGGACGAGCATCGTCTGGGGCGCCGTGACCGGGTTCGTGGTGCTGTCCTACCTCGTCGTCGTGGTCGGCGGCGGCGCCCTGCTCGGCGACTCCTCGTCGCCGCACCTGGGCCTGTCGGTGCTGGCCACGGCGATCGTGGCGCTCGGCTTCGACCCGGTGGCGGCCGGGGCCCGGCGGGCGGCCTCCCGCGTCGTCGCGGGCCGCCGCCCGTCGCCCTACGACGCGCTGCGCAGGTTCACCAGCGCCGTCACCGGCACCGGCACCGTCGAGGAGCTGCCCGCGCGCCTCGCCCGGCTCCTGGTCGAGGGCACCGGCGCCGCCTGGGCCCAGGTGTGGGTGGTGGTCGGCGGCGCGGCCGTGCCCGCCGCCGCCTGGCCCGCCGACGCACCGGTCCCGCCCGCGCTGCCCGATGCCGCGGCGGACCCGCCCGGGACCCACCGGCTGCCGGTGCTGCACGGCGGCGAGCGGCTGGGCGTGCTGGTGCTGCGCGAGCGCGACGGCGTCCGGCTGACGCCGATCGAGGAGCGCCTCTTCGCCGGTCTGGCCACCCAGTCCGCGCTGGTGCTGCGCGGCGCGCGGCTGCGGGCCGCGCTGGAGCAGCGACTCGCCGAGCTGTCCGCGCGGGAGGCCGAGCTGCGCCGCTCCCGCGAGCGGGTGGTCGACGCCCACGACGAGGCGCGCCGCCGCCTGGAGCGCGACATCCACGACGGCGCCCAGCAGCACCTGGTCGCCCTCGCGGTGAACCTCCGACTCGCGGCGACGCTGACCGAGACGTCCTGGGAGCGGGCCGCGGCGCTGCTGGACGCGCAGCGGGTGGCCGCGCGGGACGCCGTCGAGACGCTGCACCGCCTCTCCCGCGGCATCTACCCGCCGCTGCTGGCCGAGCACGGGGTCGCGGCGGCCCTGCGCGCCGCGGCGGGCGACGGGGTCGAGATCGTGGAGCGCGGCACGGTCCGGCAGCCGCGGGCGGTCGAGGCGGCGGCGTACTTCTGCTGCCTGGAGGCGGTCCAGAACGCCACCAAGCACGCCGGCGACGCGACCGTCCACGTGGTGCTGGACGGCACCGCGGACGGGCTGCGGCTGGCCGTCGAGGACGACGGCATCGGCTTCGACCCGGCCGCCGCGACCACGGGCGGTGGGCTGGCCGGCATCCGCGACCGGGTCGACTCCGCCGGCGGCACCCTCGAGGTGGTCTCGGCGCCCGGACGCGGCGCCCGGATCAGCGCGCTCCTCCCGAGCCGGGCGGGGGCCTGAGGTGCTGCCCCGCCTCGCCTGGTCCGTGGTCGGCCTCACCGTGGCCCTGGTGGTCGCCGACGTCGCCGTGTCGGTGCGTGCGGTGTCGCTGACCTCCGAGACCGCGATCGCCGTGCACGGCTTCCCGTTCGTGGACCTCGCCAGCCTCGGTTGCGCCCTGATGGGTGCCCTCGTCGTGTCGCGCTACCCGCGCCACGCGGTCGGCTGGCTGCTGAGCGCCGTCGGGCTGCTCACCGCCGTCTCGCTGCTCAGCGAGGCCTACGCCTACTGGGTGCTCGAGGCGGACGGCCCCGGCCCGGCCACCCTCGGCCGGGTCGCCTCCTGGGTCGCCCAGCTGGTCGGCGGGCAGATCGTGGTCGCGGTGCTGGCGTGGCTGTTCCTGCTCGCGCCCACCGGGCACCTGATCTCGCCGCGGTGGCGCTGGGCCGCCGTGGTGCCGACGCTCGGCGCGGCCCTGTGCCTGGTCGCGATCCTCACGGTCGACCCGACGACGTTCGACCTGGTGGACTCCGACGACCGGTTCGGCACCACCCGGCTCTACCTCCTCGGCGTCGGCTTCCTGCTGATCCTGGTCGGCATGGCCCTGGCCTGGGTGTCGGTGCTGGTCCGGATGCGGCGGGCCTCCGGGGAGGAGCGCCAGCAGCTGGGGCCGATCGCGCTCTCCGCCGGGCTGGCCGGGGCCGGCCTGGTCGTGCTGGTCACGGTCCAGGAGCTCAGCGGCGGCGAGCAGACCTGGGCCGCGGGCGTGCCCCTGTTCGTGTCGTTCCTGCTGATGCCCGTGCTCTTCGCGGTGGCCGTGCTGCGCTACCGGCTCTACGACCTCGACGTGATCATCGGCCAGACCGTGGTCGTCGCCGCGGGCACCGCGTTCGCCGCCGTCGGCTACACCACGCTCGTGGTGGTCGCCGGGCGCCTGCTGGAGGGCCCGCTGACGGAGGGCGGCCCCGGCTTCTGGCTGTCGCTGGCCGCGACCGCGGCGGTCGCCCTCGCCTTCCAGCCCCTGCGGCGCTCGGTGGTGCGGCTGGCCAACCGGGCGGCGTACGGCGCCCGGGCCCAGCCGTACGAGGCGCTGGCCGAGTTCGGCCGGAGGCTGGCGGAGGCGCCCGACCCGGACGAGCTGCTGCCCGCCGTCGCGGAGGCGGCCGGACGGGCGGTCTCGGCGCGGGGCTCCCTGGCGGCGCTCGAGGTGCCCGGCGGCGTACCGGCGACCGGCACCTGGGGCTGGTGGTCCGCGGAGCCCGACGGCGCCCGGCACTCCTTCCCGGTGCGCGCCGAGGGCCGGGAGCTGGGGCGGATCGAGGTGGCGCTGCGGCGGGGGCGCACGCTGCGGGAGGCCGACGCGCGGCTGCTGGAGGCGCTGGCCGACCAGACCGGGGTGGCGTTCCGCAACACCGCGCTCTCCGGAGCGCTCGCCGACCGGGTCACGGCGCTGGACCGCGCCACCCGGGAGCTGGCCGCCTCCCGGCTCCGCCTGATCGAGGCCGAGGACTCCGCGCGTCGGGCGCTGGAGGCGGCGATCGCCCGCGACGTCCTGCCGTTCCTCAGCTCGCTGCCGGAGTCGATCGCGACCGCCCGGCGCGCCGTCGCGGACGGCGCCGACCCCGGCCTCGAGGGCCTGGTCGAGGGCACCCACCGGGCGCTGGACGCGCTGCGGGCGCTGACCCGCGGCGTCTTCCCCGCCCAGCTCGGCCGGTCGGGGCTGCCCGCCGCCCTCCGCGCGCTGGCGGAGCGGCCCGGCGGCGCGGACGTCCGGGTCGCCGCGGACCTGGCGGGGCGGTACCCGGCGCGGGTGGAGGCCGCGGTCTACTTCTGCGCCGCCGAGGCGGTCGCCGCGGCCGCGGGACCGGTCGACCTCGAGGTCGCGGAGGTCGCCGGGGACCTGGTGCTGCGGATCGAGGGCACCGTGGACGGGCTGGACGCGCAGGCCGTGGGCGACCGGGCGGGCGCGGTCGGCGGCCGGGTGAGCGTCGCGCCGGGTTCGGTCCGGCTCGCGATCCCGGTCGTGGCCCCGGTCGAGGACCCCGGCTCAGCCGCCGTCGGCCTGCGCGGCGCGCCAGGCCTCGGCTAGTCGGTCGGGCCCGAACGCGCCTTTGGGGATGTAGGCGGAGGCACCGCAGCCGGCGGCGTCCACCTGGTCCTCGTCGTACGTCGACAGCAGCACCACCACCGGCGCCGCCCCCGCCGCGCCGGACAGGAGACGACGGGTCGCCTCGACGCCGTCGATGCCGGGCAGGTTGACGTCCATCAGCACCAGCTCCGGCCCCAGTGCGGCGGCCGCCGCGAGGGACTGCTCGCCCGAGACCGCCGAGCCGACCAGCTCGAACCCGGGCGTCGCGTCGACGACCGCGGCCATGGCGGCCCGGTAGGGCTCCTGGTCGTCGACGATCAGGACCCGCACCACCGCCCGCTCACCCACCGGCTCACCCACCGCGGGGACCGCCGGTCGCGTCGAGGTAGGCCAGCACCGCCATCACGCGCCGGTTCACGTCGGACTCGTTGGCCAGGCCGAGCTTCTGGAACACCGACCCGATGTGCTTCTCCACCGCCCGCTCGCTGAGGTAGAGCGCCTTCGCCGTCGCCGCGTTGCTCCGCCCGGTGGCCAGCTCGCGCAGGACGTCCAGCTCCCGCTCGGTGAGCCCGCGCAGCGCCGGACCGGTCGCGCTCTTGCGCGCGAGCAGCCCCTCGACCACCTGCGGGTCCAGCGCGGAGCCGCCGCGGGCCACCTCCTCCAGCGCCCGGACCAGCTCGTCGACCTCGCTGACCCGCTCCTTGAGCAGGTAGCCGAGGCCGGCGACGCCGTCGGAGAGCAGCTCGACGGCGTACTCGGCCTCGACGTACTGGGAGAGCACCACCACCCCCGTGTCGGGGAAATCCGCGCGGATCCGCTTCGCCGCGTCGATCCCCTCGGTGGTGAACGTCGGCGGCATGCGGATGTCGGTCAGGACGGCGTCGGTCCGGTGCAGCGCGACGGCCCGGTGCAGCGCGTCGGGGTCGGCGACGGCCTCGACCAGCTCCAGGCCCTCGGTCTCGGCGAGGAGGCCCGCGACCCCCTCACGGACCAGGTAGTTGTCGTCGGCGAAGACGACCCGCACCGCCATGGCCCCAATCTAGGGCGTGCGCCCGGGCGGGTCCTCAGACCCCGGGGACGATCCGCAGGTCGCGGACGGCGCCGTCGCCCAGCGCGGCCAGCGCCTCCTGGTAGGCCGGGCTGTCGTGGGCCGCCCGCGCGGCCTCGACCGACTCGAACTCGATGAGCACGCTTCGCATGTCCTGGCCGGCCTCGTAGACCTGCTCGGGGAAGCCGCGCGCGATGAAGGTGCCGCCCGCCCCGGTCAGCGCGGGTCCGGCGAGCTCGGCGTACGCGGCGAGCTTGGCGTCGTCGCGGACCTCCCGGTACAGCGAGATCCAGTAGGCGGTCATGGGCACTCCTCGGGCTCGGTCGTCGCGCGGTCCGCGCGAGGACGATTCTGCCGGTCCTCCGCCGTGGCCCGGCGACCCGTCCGGATCCGGGGTCAGTGGTGCGCGGCCGCCTCGGCCGCCCAGAGCGCGGCTCCGACGATGCCGGCCCGGTTGCGCAGCGTCGCCGGCACCATCTCGGTGCGGATGTCGATCAGCGGGAGGAACTCGGCGGACTTCTTGCTGATCCCGCCGCCGACCACGAACAGGTCGGGCGAGAAGAGCGCCTCCACCATCGAGTAGTACTCGGTCAGGCGCTCCGCCCACTCCTCGAAGGTCAGGTCCTCGTTCTCGCGGGCCGAGTTCGCGGCGTACTGCTCCGCGTCACCACCGTTCAGCTCGAGGTGGCCGAGCTCGGAGTTGGGCACCAGCGCGCCGTCGTACACCAGCGCAGAGCCGATGCCGGTGCCCAGCGTGGTCACGATGACGAGGCCGTCGCGCCCCTTCGCGGCGCCGTAGCGCACCTCGGCCAGGCCGGCTGCGTCGGCGTCGTTGACGATGTGCACCTCGTGCCCGGTCGCCTTCGTGAAGAGCGCATCAGCATCCTCGCCGATCCACGCCGGGTCGATGTTGGCGGCAGAGCCGACGACCCCGCGGTGAACGACGCCGGGGACGGTGATGCCGACGGGGCCGGTCCGGTTCGGGAAGTGGCCGAGCAGCTCGGCGACCACCTCGGCGACCGCGCCGGGGGTGGCCGGCTGCGGCGTCTTGATCTTCACCCGGTCGCCGTCGAAGTCGCCGTCCCCCAGGTCGACGAGTGCGCCCTTGATGCCCGATCCGCCGAAGTCGATGCCGAAGGGTCGTGTGTCCACGCGTGCTCTCCCGTCCTCGCCTGCGGTGCCAGTCTCACCGGATCGGCCGGGCGTTGCCAACCGCACGCGCCGGGGCACCGCGCCGGGGGTCAGCCGTAGCGCAGCGCCTCACCCGGGCGGAAGCGGACCGCCCGGTGCACCGGCAGGAACAGCACGAGCAGCGCCAGCACGGTGGTCCCGACGAGCGCGAGCACGACGTTGCCGGGCGGGAAGACGACCGGCAGGCGCACCTCGACCACCTCCCACACCAGCCGCAGCAGCAGCCGGGTGAGCAGGTAGCCCAGCGGGATCCCGACCAGCCAGCCGAGCAGCGCCAGCACCACACCCTCGGTGGTGAAGATCCGCCGGATGTCGCGGGCCCGGGCGCCGATGCTGCGCAGGATGCCGATCTCGCGGGTGCGCTCGAGCACGTTGGTGGTGATGGCGTTGGCCAGCCCGACCATGCTCATCGCGACGATGAGGAACCCGAGGACCGCGATGGTGGTGGTGAGGGTGCTGTTCGCGGCGATCTCGTCGCGCTCGGCGACGTAGCGGATCTCGCTGGTCACCTCGTAGCCCCGGGCGGCCAGGCGGTCCTCCACGAGCGCGGTGACCCGGTCGGCCGCCTCGTCCTCGCCGGAGTCGGTGCCGATCCAGTAGGTGCTCGCCGCCGACGGCCGGTGCAGCAGGTCGCGCGCGGTGCCGAGCGGCACGTAGAGCGCGGTGCCGTTCTCCTGCTGGTTCGTGGCGAGCCCGATGATCTCGAAGTCGGCCTCGCCGGCGGCCGTGGTCAGGGTGACCTCGTCGCCGACGTCGATGCCGGCGGTCTCGGCGAGGTTGCGCTCCAGCACGGCCACCCGAGCGGCGGACGCGTCCTCGGCGGCGTCGAACCACCGGCCCTCGGCGAGCCGGTAGCGGAACAGCGGGTCCGGCTCGACGCCCCACAGGTAGGCCTCGCGCCCGCCGAGCTCGACCGCGTTCTTCAGCACCGGCTGCGCCTCGGCCACGCCGGGCGTCGCCAGGATGGTCTCGCGCGCCCGCTCGTCGAACGGCGCCCCCGCGGTGGAGATCTGGACGTCCTCCAGGTGGGAGCCCCAGGAGGTGCGCGAGGCGTCGGCCGCCGACTCGGCGAGCGCCAGGACGGCGAGCAGGTTGCCGACCGCGAGGGCGACGATCGCGGCGGTGGCCGCGCTGCGCCGCTTGCGGCGCCCCACGTTGCGCAGCCCGATCTGGGCCACCCGCGGCAGGAAGGCGGTACGACGCAGCGCGCGGTCGACCGCGTCGTCCCCGCCGGTCGCGGAGCCCGTCGCCTCCAGCGCCTCGCGCAGGTCGACGTGGAGCGCCCGGCGGATCGCGGGCAGCGCGGCCAGCGGCGGCGCCGCGAGCCCGATCAGCAGGCTGGCCAGGAGGACCCACGGGGCGACGCCGAAGCCGACATCGATCGCCCAGAACGTCGTGCCGAAGTAGCCGGCCAGCGCGGACGACATCAGGATCCCCAGCAGCGTCCCGGCCACGGCCCCGATGGCGCCGAGCAGCAGGGTGGTCCGCACGTAGACCAGCGCCACCTGCCGGCGCCGCGCCCCGACGGCGCGCATGATGCCGATCTCGCGGGTCTGCTCGGCCACCAGCGTGCTCAGCGTGTTCGACACCAGGACCGCCGCGGAGATCAGCGCCAGCACCGTGATCACGCCCAGCAGCTGCGCGAACTGCTCGGTGTCCGACTTGCCCGGCCAGTCGCCGGGCGCCCGGATCGAGGGCAGGTTGGAGAACCCCTCGAACCCGTCGACCGTCGCCAGCGTGGACCGGACCTCCTCCACGGTGGCCCGGGCCGCGTCCGGGTCGGTGTCGTCGAGGCGCAGCGCCAGCTCGCCGTAGCCCGGCTCGCCGCTCAGCCCCGCGACGGTCACCGCGTCGGCGTAGAGCACGATGACGCTCTCGTCCTGCACCTGCTCGCCGCCCGGCAGGCTGCGCCCCCGGCCGGTGAGGGGCAGGTCCGCGCTCTCGCCCCCGGCGCCGAGCAGGGTGACCGTGTCGCCGGCCTCGCCGTCGTACACGCCCGTGTTGGCGTCCTGGACGTCGGCCATCAGCTCGCCGGGGCCGGGGAGGGCGCCGGACTCGACCCGCACGACGTCGACGCCCTGGTCGGCCAGGTCGCGGACCCCGATCAGGCGTGCGGGGGCGCGGCGCTCGCCGATCAGCACCCGGGCGTCGACGCTGGAGCGCGCCTCGACCGCCGCGACGTTCGGCAGGGCGGCGAGGGCCGCCAGGTCGGCCTCGGTCAGCTCGAGCGGGCGCATGGTCACGGTGACGTCGGCGAGCCGGCCGTCGCGGACCTCCTGCTGCATGGCGTCGTCGATGAGCGGCGGGATGGCGAAGAACGAGATGCTGGCGACCGCGATCGCCAGCGTCAGCACCGTGAAGAACGTGCGCGCCGGACGCCGCAGGAGGTCGGTGACGGAGAGGCGGCGCTCGCCGGACAGCACGGCGGATCAGTCCCGGACCACGCGGCCGTCGCGGATCTCGACCACCCGCGGCGCCCGCGCCGCCAGGTCGCGGTCGTGGGTGACGAAGAGGATCGTCTTGCCCTCCTCGTTGAGCCGCAGCAGCAGCCGGAACATCTCGTCCGCGGTGACGCTGTCGAGGTTGCCGGTCGGCTCGTCGCCGACGATCAGGCCCGGGTCGGCTGCCAGCGAGCGGGCGATGGCGACGCGCTGCTGCTCCCCGCCGGAGAGCTCGGCGGGCAGGTGGTCGGCCTTGTCCCCGAGGCCCACGACCTCCAGGTTGTGCCGCGCGTGCTCGAACCGCTCCTTCGTGGAGCCGCGGCGCAGGAAGTCCAGCGGGAGCGCGGCGTTCTCCAGCGCCGACAGCGTCGGCAGCAGCTGGAAGAACTGGAAGACGATGCCGACGTGCGCGCCGCGCCAGACGGCCAGCTGCTCCTCGCTCATCTCGTCGAGCCGGGCGCCGTCGAAGGCGACCGTGCCGGCGGTCGGGCGGTCGATGCCGGTGATCATGTTGAGCACCGTCGACTTGCCGCTGCCGGAGGGCCCGACCACGGCGACCATCTCCCCCGGCGCGATCGACAGGTCCACCCCGCGCAGCGCCCGGTACTCCAGCTTGCCGGTCTTGAACGTCTTCTCGACCCCGGCGAGCTCGATCAGCGGCGGTCTCGTCGTCGCCGCCGGCTCCTGGCTGGTCGTCGCTTCGGTCATCGGCTGCTCCCGCGCTCGGCTCCCTTGCAGGATCGTGCGCGGCGTGGCGGCCGGGCAGGGTCGTTCGGCCCGTGTCGGCGGGGTACCTCGCCTGGCGCCGCTACCGTTCGGCCATGGCCACGCGACAGGGAGACCCACGGACAGCCCAGCGCCGGGGCGGCGGCCGGTCCCCCGCCGCTCGACGGGCCACGCGCCGGGCGCTGGCTCTCGCGGCGGCGTTCTTCGCGGTGCTCGGCGTCCTGGTCGCCCTGGACGAGGTGCCGACCCTGCTGATGGCGGCGTACGGCGTGCTCAGCGTGGTCGCGTTCGCGCTGTACCGGTCCGACAAGTCCGCCGCCGAGCACGGCAGGTGGCGGACGCCGGAGTCGACGCTGCACACCGTCGCGCTGGTCGGCGGCTGGCCCGGCGCTCTCGTCGCCCGCCAGGTGCTGCGCCACAAGACGGTCAAGCAGCCCTTCCGCAGCGTCTTCTGGGGCACCGTGGTCGCCAACTGCGCCGCGCTCGCCGCGTACGTCGTGCTGCTCTGACGGCGTCGGCCGCGGGCAGCGCAGAGGGGCCCGGACCACATGGTCCGAGCCCCTCTGCTGGGCTGGTGGAGCTGCGGGGAATCGAACCCCGGTCCTCGAGCGTCGATCCAGGTCTTCTCCGGGTGCAGTCCGTGATGTCGTCTTCTCAGCCCCGGTGCTCGCACGAACACGTCGCCGACAGGCTCAGTCAGGTTTGAGTCCCGATCAACCGCCCTGACAGCAGCGGATCAGCAAGTCTCCTGGATGACGCCTGGGTCCGGGACGGAGACGGATGCCCGGTCAGACGCTTCGATCACCGCGTCAGGCGGCGAGAGCGAAGGAACTGCGCTTAGCGTTGGCAGTTATTGGTTTCCAGCGATCGTTTACGAGATGACGCTGGCTTCTCGACCCGCTTCCCCTGGAACTAACGTCCCAAGTCGAAACCGATCAGCCCCTCTTGAGTTGTGCGGTCATTCTACGGGGTACAACGCCGCGACCGCGCGCGGGATTCCCTCAGTCGCCCAGCAGCCGGCGGGCGTTGTGCCAGCACACGTCGCGCAGCCACTCCTCGCCGAGCCCGGTCGCGGCCAGCCAGTCCAGCTGCTGACGGTAGGCGAACGGCAGGGTCGGGAAGTCCGAGCCCCACACCACCCTGTCCTGCAGGTCGCGCAGCCGGGGCACCAGGTCGACCGGGTAGCCGTGGCCGTGCTCGACGGCGTCCTCGGTGAAGAAGTGGGTGAACGCCATGGAGGTGTCCAGGTGCACGCCGTCGTACCGCTCCGCGAGCGCCAGGAACTCCGCGCACTCGGGCGCGCCCATGTGCGCGACCACGAGCCGCAGCCGCGGGTGGCGGGCCAGCACGCGGGCGGTGGAGTCGGGACCCGTGTACGGCGTGCCGACCGGTCCCGAACCGGCGTGGACCATGATCGGCGTACCGGCCTCGGCCAGCGGCCCCCAGGCGGGCTCGAAGGCCGGGTCGTCGAGGTGGTAGCCGCCGACCTGGAGGTGGAGCTTGAAGATCTCCACGCCGTCCTCGATCAGCACCGGGACGTGGTCGGCGGCCTCGGGCTCCGGGTAGAACGTCGCCGAGCGCAGCGCCTCGGGGACGCCCGCGGCGAAGTCGCGCGACCAGTCGTTGAGGAAGCCCGCGACGCCCGGCTTGTGGGCGTAGGGCAGCGTCGAGAACCGGCGCACGCCGGCGTCGCGCAGGAACGCGACCCGCTCCTCGGCCGGGAGGCGGTAGCGGATCGGCCAGTCGCGGCCGATCAGCTCGCCGCCGCCGTCGAACTCGCGCCACACGGCCTTCTCGATCGGCGGCGGCAGGAAGTGGGCGTGCAGGTCGATCAGCCCGGGCAGTCCGAGTCCCTCCCAGAACGCGCGCACCTCGGCGGCATCCCGGGTCAGGTCAGTCACGCATGCCCTTGAGCCGGCGACCGAGCTCGGTCTGCTTCTCGCGGTCCGCCTCGCGGGAGGCGATCGCCTGCCGCTTGTCCCAGGTCTTCTTGCCCTTGCCCAGGCCGATCTCGACCTTGGCGCGGCCCTTCACGAAGTAGAGGCTGAGCGGCACCACCGTCATGCCCTTCTCACTCACCCGCCGCTCGATCTTGGCGATCTCGGCGCGGTGCAGCAGGAGTTTGCGCTTGCGACGGGCGGCGTGGTTGGTCCAGGTGCCCTGCGCGTACTCGGGGATGTGCACGGCGTGCAGCCACGCCTCGCCGTTCTCGATGTCCACGAAGCCGTCGACCAGGCTGGCCCGGCCCATCCGCAACGACTTCACCTCGGTGCCCTGGAGCACCAGACCGGCCTCGTAGGTGTCCTCGATCTGGTAGTCGTGGCGCGCCTTCTTGTTCGAGGCGACGACCTTGCGACCCTCGGCGATGTTCTTGTCGGGCTTCGCTCCCCCGGACTTCGCGGACATCCCGCCATTCTCCCAGGGACCGGCAACCGGATTGAAACCGACCGGCCGACCGGCCGGGTGCCGTCGTCGGCCGCGTCACATGGATTCTGGTCGCCTACCGGCGAGTAGGGCGACGAGAATCCATGTGACGCGACTCCGACCCCGACCTACAGGTAGCTCATCGGGTTGACCGGGTTGCCGTTCTTCAGCACCGTGAAGTGCAGGTGGCAGCCGGTGGACCAACCGGTGGTGCCGACGTAGCCGACCACCTGGCCGCGGGAGACGCGGGCGCCCACGCCGACGGCGTACCGGCTGAGGTGGTTGTAGACCAGGGTGATCACGGCGCCGTTGACCCGGCCGATCGCCAGGTAGAGGCGGTAGCCGTAGACCTCGTCGTAGTACTCGTTGACGACGGTGCCCGAGGCGCCCGCCCACAGCGAGGAGCCGCAGGGGGCGCCGAAGTCGGTGCCGTTGTGCAGCGCGTAGTAGCCGTAGATCGGGTGGGTCCGGTAGCCGTAGGGCGAGGTGACCGGCCCGGAGGCGGGCACGTGCAGCAGGCCGCCGGTGCTGCCGCTGTAGCTGCCGCTCTGCTTCCGGGAGGCCTCCAGGATCTGCTGCTTGATCCGCTGCTCGCGCTTCTCCAGCCGCTTCAGCGCCGCGCGGTCCTTCTCGCGGGCGCGTACGGCGGCGTGGCGGGCGTCGCGGGTGCGGGTGACCAGGACGGCGACCTTCTCGCGGCTGTCGCGGGCCTGCCCGACCAGGACGCGGACGCGGGACAGGTTCTGCTGGGCCGCGCGCTTGCTGGCGGCGACCTCGTTGCGGGCAGCGCGCACCTCGTCGCGGTGGTCCTCCAGGGCCTCCTCGGCCTCGACGAGGTCCTCCAGCACGTGCTGCTCGCGGCCGACCACGACACCGTTGCCGGTCTCGTTGATCATGATCTCCTCGACAGACCCGGAGTTCAGGTAGGAGCTGACCATCGCCAGCTCGGGGTTGCCGCCGGTGGCGATGCCGATCACCGTGTCGCGGGTGACGTCACGCTGGTCGGCGACGTCCTCGCGGGCGGCGCGCACCTGCTCGACGGCGGTCTCGAACCTGGCCTCGGCGCGCTCCAGGCGGGCGGCCAGCCGCTGCTTGAGCAGGCGGGCCTCGGCGAGGTCGCCGCGCACCCGGACGAGGTCGCTGCGGGCGGACTGGAGCTGCCCGCGCGCCGTGTCGAGGCGGCGCGAGATCCGCGTCACCCGGCGGCTGGACTCCTCCAGGTGGTCGTGGGCCTTGTGGATCTGGCCCTGGACCTGCTTCTGCTGCTTCTTCAGCGCGTGGGTGTCGTCGTCGGCCCGGGCCGCGGGGACCGCCACGCAGACGAGCGCGACGACCACGGCGAGGCACGCGGCGGCGTACCGGGCTGGGAGCGCACGGCTGGCAGGGCGCAGCCGTCGAGCGCTGGGGAAGGAGCGCACGAATCAGACCTTCGGTGTTCGGGGAAGAGAACGCCTGTGAAGGTATCCGGCGGCGGTCAGACCTTGATGTATTTCCTGGTCAGCAGGAGTGTCGGGATCAGCGTCAGCGCCGGGCCGAGCAGGGCGATGCCGGGCGGCAGCACGCCCCAGATCGCCTGGCCCCAGTCCGTCCAGTCGATCCACGGCAGGAAGGTGACGATCTCCGCCATCCCCTTCTCGATCGCGAAGTACTGGAACGCCGCCAGCGCGCCCGCAGCCAGGGCGACGCCGATCGCGGCGGTGACCAGCGCCTCGAGGAGGAACGGCAGGGCGATGTAGAGCGTCGAGGCGCCGACCAGGCGCATGATCGCGATCTCCCGGCGGCGCGCCATGGCGGCCAGGCGGATCGTGTTGGCGACCAGCAGCAGCGCCGCGAGCAGCAGGAAGCCGGAGCCGATCCAGGAGCCGTACTTGAGCGCGGTCATGATCCCGAAGATCTGGCCGAGCGCCTCGCGCTGGTCCTTGATCGAGGAGACGCCGTCGAGGCCCTGGACGGCGCTGATCACGCCGTCGGCCTCGTTCGGGTCGGCCAGGGTCACCCAGTACGCCGCGGGCCAGTTGTCGACGGTGACCACCGGGTTGGGGCCGGCGAAGACCTCCGGCGGGAGGATCTCCTGGGCCTTCTCATAGCCCTCCTCCTTGGTCTGGAAGTCGTAGGAGGCGACCTCGGGGCTCTCGTCGAACGCCGACTGGATCCGCTGCCGCTGGGCGTCGGTGACCTCACCGCCCGCGCAGTTGGGGCTGTCGGAGGGGTCGTCCTCGGTGCAGAGGTTGACCAGGATCTGCAGCTCGTTGCCGAGCGTCTCCGCAGTGAGGTCGGCCTGGCGCTGCAGCATGATGCCGCAGCCGGCGAGCGCCAGGGAGACGAAGAGCGTCAGGACCACGGCGACATGCATCGTCAGGTTGCGACGCAGGCCGGTCCGCAGCTCGGAGAAGGTGTAGCGCAACTGCATGGGAAGGAGGTTCTCCTGCTATCCGTGCCGGGCGGGGCGAGATCGGGTGCCGGGGCGGTGGTGGATCGGGGCCGGGTCAGTGCTGGAAGCCGTAGCTGCCGGACGCCTCGTCCCGGACGACCCGGCCGTGCTCCAGCTCGACCACCCGCTTGCGGAACTGGTCGACGATCCCGTGGTCGTGGGTCGCCATCACCACGGTCGTGCCGGTGGCGTTGATGTCCTCCAGCAGGCGCATGATCCCGACCGAGGTGGTCGGGTCCAGGTTGCCGGTCGGCTCGTCGGCGATCAGGATCATCGGCCGGTTGACGAACGCCCGGGCGACCGCGACGCGCTGCTGCTCGCCGCCGGAGAGCTCGTCGGGCATCCGCTCGGCCTTGTCCTTGAGGCCGACCAGCTCGAGCGTCTCGGGGACGACCTTGTTGATCTCCTTGCGGGACTTGCCGATCACCTGGAGCGCGAACGCGACGTTCTCGGCGACCGTCTTGTTCGGCAGCAGCCGGAAGTCCTGGAAGACGGTGCCCACCTGGCGGCGCAGCCGCGGCACCTTCCACCCGGCCATCCGGTTGATCTCCTTGCCGGCGACGTAGACCCGTCCCGTGGTCGGGCGGACCTCGCGCAGCACGAGGCGCAGGGCGGTCGACTTGCCGGAGCCGGAGGTGCCGACGAGGTAGACGAACTCACCCTTGTCGATGTCGATCGTCACCTGGTCCAGCGCCGGCTTCCCGGGCCCCGCGTACTTCTTCGTGACCTTCTCGAAGCGAATCACCGGTCAGACGGTACGCGACCTGTGGGCGCGGGTGAGAAATCCCAGGTGAAGCGGTGCGTCGGCCGCACTCTAGGGTGGTCCCGTGCCCACGTCCCTGCGGGCGCTGCTGCTGGCAGTGCTGTTCACCCTCGCGCCGGTCGGCGCGGGCGTGCTGCTCGCCGGCGGACCCGCACCGACCGCCGCCCCTCCCCCGGCGTACACCGGCACCGACCTGGACGGCTTCGACACCACCGCCACCGCGATCGCCCGCGCCGGCTTCTGCTCCCGCGTCGTGACCGAGGCGGTCACCGAGGCGCTCGGCGGCGAGGCGGCGAACGCGGGCGTGCACGTCAACGGCGACCGCCTCGCGGTCGCCGGCGAGCGCGACGTCGTGCACGAGTACGGCTGCCGCTTCCGCGGCGCCGGCGCCCGCGCCGAGGCGTGGGTCTTCGCGCCGCCCGTCACCACGGCGCGGGCGCGGGAGCTGACGAAGGGCCCGGCGGAGAGCCTCGCGGAGGGGACGGCGGGCGAGGGCTGCCGCCGGCTGGACGACGCACCGGCGTTCGGCGCCCCGGGAGGCGCGGTGCTGTGCCCGGACGGGAAGCCGTCGCTCACCTACGCCGGGCTGATCGGCGACGCCTGGCTGACCTGCCGCCTCACCCTCCCCGCCGGTACGCCGGTGGCCGAGCTGCGCACGCGCGCCGGCCGGTGGTGCGTGGCGGTCGTCAGGGCGGCCGCCGTCGCCTGAGGGCTGGGCCGGGGGCGGGTCGTGTGCCTCAGGCTGCATGGGCCGGGGGCGCGTCGTGTGCCTCAGGCTGCCCGTGCGTCACACCGGACAGGCACTTCGTTCACTTGTCGGGGGTTGCAATGCCTGTCAAGCGACGGAATCACCGGTCGACCGGTGATTCCGACCGCCGGCTCCGACCGCCGCCGCCGACCCACCACGCTCAGTGACAGACGCGCTCGCGGCACCCGCGCGGGAGCACCACCCGTCCGTCGCGCACCGCGGCGTCGAAGTGGTGGATGTCGGAGAGCCCGTAGGTCCAGCGCAGCCCGTGGCGGGACATCAGCGCGACCACCGGGTGGCTGCGGGAGCGCCACGCGACGCGCGGGTGGGAGTGGCTCAGCCACCACCGGTTCGGGAAGACGCCCTGGGGCGAGCGGTAGGGGTTCTCCCAGGTGTTGACGTCGAGCGCGCGGCCGTAGGCGTGCGGGGACCGGACGCCGGGCCGGCCGACCACCTCGCGGCAGTTGAACGCGGAGGTGTTGCCGGCGGCCATCGAGGCGTAGTCGTCGGCGCCGCGGAGCTTCGCCGACCAGCCGAACCGGTCGACGCGGTACATCGAGCGGATCGGCAGCTCGCGCCGGTACATCTCGGCCAGCGCGCCGGACATCTGGCCGACGGCCCCGGCGGCCGCGACGACCTCGCCGCGGTGGCGGTAGCCGTCGTAGCCCCAGTAGTTGATCCGCAGCAGCCGCAGCCCGGCCCGGCCGACCGGGCAGCCGCGGTGCCAGCTGCGCCCCTTCATCTGGCGCCACACCTTGTTCGGGATGGTGCTGATCACCGCGTTCGCGCCGGAGCCGACCGCGCGGCGCTGCGGCGGCAGCTTCCGGCGCGGCGCCGGGGCGTTGGCCGGCAGGGAGACCGGCGTGCCGGGCGGCACGTTGTCCAGCCGGTGCGCCGCGCTGCGGGCGCGCTCGACCCACGGCTGCGCCGGCGCCACCGCCCGCCACCGGCTGTCCTCGCGCGGACCGACCTTGAAGGAGACCTCCCCGTCGGCCCCGGTACGCCGGGTCGCGGTGGTGTGCCACCGGCCGTCGCGGCGGCGCTGCAGGGAGACCTCGCCGGGGACCGGCTTCGACCCGGTGCGCCAGCGCGCGGTGAGCCGGACCGTGGTCTCGTCGACGATCTTCGCGGGCCCGGTCAGCCGCAGCCGGCTCGACCGGCGCCGCAGCGGCACCTGGTAGGTGGCCGAGGTCGCGGCGTGCGTCTCGTCGCCGTCGTACCGGGCCCGGACGCGGTTGTCGGCGGGGTCGCGGGCCAGCGTGAGCTCGGCGACGGCGGTCCCGGACTCGTCGGTGACCAGGTCGGCCAGGTGCTCCCAGGCGTCGCCGTTGCGCCGTTCGAGCACGATCGCGGCGCCGGGCAGGGGCGCGGAGGCGTCGCCGAGGCTCACCGTGACGGGCGTCTGGTTCCCCTCGACCGCCGCCGGGGCCTCGATGGTCAGCGAGGTGGGCTCGGTCGGCTCGGCCGCGCCGGCGCCCGGCGCCAGCGCGACGCCGAGGGAGGCGAGGAGCAGCAGGACGCTGCCGAGGATCCCGATCCGCTGCACGACAGCCGGCTCAGCCCGAGAGAGCGCGGCGATCAGCTGGCGTCCGCCTGCTCGGCCCCGCGCCGCCAGCGGATGCCGGCCTCGAGGAACCCGTCGAGGTCACCGTCGAAGACCGCCTGCGGGTTGCCGGTCTCGAAGCCGGTGCGTAGGTCCTTGACGATCTGGTACGGGTTGAGCACGTAGTTGCGCATCTGGTCGCCCCAGCTCGCGGCGACGTCGCCCTTGAGGTCCTTCTTGAGCGCCGCCTCCTCGGCCTTCTTCTTGGCGAGCAGCTTGGCCTTGAGCACGATCATCGCCGCCGCCTTGTTCTGCAGCTGGCTCTTCTCGTTCTGGCACGACACGACGATCCCGGTGGGGATGTGGGTCAGCCGGACGGCGGAGTCGGTGGTGTTGACCGACTGGCCGCCGGGGCCGCCCGAGCGGAACACGTCGGTGCGGATGTCGTTCTCGTCGACCTCGATCTCGTCGGTCTGCTCGAGCTGCGGCACGACCTCGACCGCGGCGAACGACGTCTGCCGGCGGCCCTGGTTGTCGAAGGGGCTGATCCGGACGAGTCGGTGGGTGCCGACCTCGACCGACAGGGTGCCGTAGGCGTACGGCGCGTGGATCGCGAACTCGGCGGACTTGATGCCCGCCTCCTCCGCATAGGAGATGTCGAAGACCTCGACGGGGTACTTGTTGCGCTCGGCCCAGCGGGTGTACATCCGCATCAGCGTCTCGGCGAAGTCCGCCGCGTCGACGCCACCGGCGCCGGAGCGGATGGTCACGATCGCCTCGCGCTCGTCGTACTCGCCGGAGAGCAGGGTGCGGACCTCGAGCGCCTCGACGTCCTTCTTGATCCGGGTGAGCTCGGACTCGGCCTCGGCGAGGGTGTCGGCGTCGCCCTCCTCGGCGGCGAGCTCGGCGAGCACGTCGAGGTCGTCGATCCGGCCCTGCAGGTTGCGGAACCGCTCGAGCTGGCCCTGCAGCGCGGAGAGGCGCCCGGTCACCTTGGTCGCGTTCGCCTGGTCGTCCCACAGGTCGGGCGCGGCCACCTGCTGCTCGAGGTCGGCGATGTCCGCCTCCATCTTCGTCAGGTCCAGGACCTGCTCGATGGTGTGCATCGTCGCAGTCAGCTGCTTGATCTCGGCGTCGAAGTCGGGGCCTGCCACAAGGAGCAACACTACGTGGCCGCGGGTCGGACTGGCGAAACCCTGCCGTCACTCGCGGTCCGCGGCCCCGGGCGGGACCCGCGCGGGGGTCAGCGCCGGCCGAAGACCTGCGCGACCCACCAGATGCCCTGGTGGTCCTGGGCGGCACCGACGCCGATCAGCCGGAACGTCGGCCGCAGCACGTTGGCGCGGTGGTCGGGCGACCCCATCCATCCGCGCACGGCGCCCCGGGCGTCGACGTACCCCATCGCCAGGTTCTCCCCCACGCTCCACAGCCCGCACTCGTCCAGGATCGGGTCGAGCGGCTGGTGCTCGAGCCGGTGGATCCGCGCGAGCCTCCGCGCCTGCCGCTGCGCGAACCGGTCCAGGCACGCCTGGCGGCGCAGCCGTGCCCGGTCGTGGCGGGCGCGCGTCCGGTTGGTCACCTTGACCACGGAGCGCTCGAAGTGGACCTTGCTCTGCCCCTGCGCCGCGGCGACGGCGGTCGGCTGCAGCAGCGTGGTGCCCCCGCCGAAGACCACGGTCAGCAGCAGTACGGCGACGGCGAGCGGCGCCGCGAGGGCGGAGCGCGCCGACGGCGAGTGCCACCAACGCACACCCCGCGGATCGTCCTCCCGAGTGAACTCTCCTGGCGTCATGCACCAGTGATCGGCCGGGTGAGCCGGGACGCGAGTCACTTGCTGGAACGATTCAGGTAAAGGTTTCCGAGGGCCGCGCCGACGCCGGGGCGGCGCTACCGAGTTTCGGGGGTAAGCACCCTTACGTCGCCCGGCGTACGCCCTGCGTTCGCATGATGGCGGACCGGCTCAGCGCGGAGCCGCGCCCTGCCCTGCTCCCGAGGCGTCCTCTCGGGTGAGTCGTGCTCAGGAGGAGCCGATGCGCATCCCTCGTTCCCTGGTCGGCGCGGCCTCGGCCGTCGCGCTGCTGGCCGGGCTGCCGGCGACGCCCGCGGCCGCCGCCCCGCTCGTCCCGGCCACGGCCACCGTGCTGGCGCCGGGCGTCTCGGCGTACTGGGAGATGGACGAGGAGGCCGGGTCCACGCTGATGCACGACAGCGGGCCGAACGGGCTGAACGCGCCGATCGACCCGACCGGCGTCGACAGCGGGTTCACCTTCGACGGCGCGACCGGCTACCACTGGGAGCGGCGCCCACCCGCGCAGCCGCCGGTCGAGCCGGAGCGCGTCATCCAGGTGCCCGACAACGCCGCCATCGAGCCCGGCGACGGCCCGTTCACGATCGAGATGCGCTACCGGACCGCCGAGAACTTCGGGAACATCACGCAGAAGGGCCAGGCGAACACCACTGGCGGCCAGTGGAAGATCCAGGCGCCGCAGGGCATCCCCTCCTGCCTGTTCAAGGGTTCCAACGACCGGGTCGCGACCGGCGCGAAGACCGCGCTGAACGACGAGCGGTGGCACAACCTCACCTGCGTGCTGACCGACGAGGGCGTGACGATGTACGTCGACGGGGAGTTCCGCAACCGCAAGCGGGGCTTCACCGGCACCATCGACAACAGCTTCCCGATGACCATCGGCGGCAAGATCGACTGCGACCAGGACCGGGTCACCTGCGACTACTTCTCCGGTGACATCGACTTCATCAAGATCACCCAGGCCGAGAACCTGGAGCCGACCGCGGCGTTCGACTCCTCCTGCTTCGGCGAGGTCTGCACCTTCGACTCCTCGGCCTCGGCCGACCCCGACGGCAGCCTGACGGGCTACGCGTGGGACTTCGGCGATGGCACCACCTCGACGCTGGCCAACCCGACCCACACCTACGCCGCCGCCGGCACCTACTCGGTGCAGCTCGTCGTCACCGACAACCAGGCGGCCAGCAGCGGCCAGGCCGCGACGGTGGTCACCGAGGACGCCGAGCCGGTCGACAGCACGATCCAGTTCGTCGCCGCGATCACCGCGGCCGCCAACCGCGACAGCGCGACGGTGACCGTGCCGCTGACCGCGACCGAGGGCGACCGGATGCTCCTCGTGCTCGGCTACAACAACCTCAACCGGACCGTGGGCGACCCGGCCGGCTGGACCCGCCTCGGGGCGCTGACCTCCGGGAGCATGGGCTCGGTCGCGTGGACGAGGGTGGTCGGCGCCGACGACCCGGGCCAGGAGGTGTCGGTGCCGTTCAGCGGCAACTCGAAGTTCACCCTGACCCTGGCCGACTACACCGGGACGTCGGCGAGCGCCGCAGTGGCGTTCGCGGGCTCGACCTTCGCTGCCTCAGCGACGACGCGGACCACGCCGGTGGTGACCGCCGCCGCGGGCGACTGGGGCGTCTCCTACTGGGCGGACAAGTCGGGCAGCACCACCGCCTGGACCGCGTCGGACGCGGTGACCACCCGCGACGCGGCCTGCGCGGAGAGCGGTGGCCGGGTCTGCAGCCTGCTGGCCGACTCCGCCGGGCCGCTCACCCCCGGCCCCTACGGGAACGTCGAGGCGAGCACCGACGCCCCCTCCGACCAGGCGACGATGTGGACCTTCGTGCTGAAGCCCTCGACCGCGGCCCCGCCGGCCAACGTGGCGCCGACGGCGGCGTTCTCGGCCAGCTGCCCGGAGCTGGAGTGCGCCTTCGACTCCACTTCCTCGAGCGACCCCGACGGCAGCATCGCCGACTACGACTGGGACTTCGGCGACGGCGCCACGTCCACCGAGGCGTCCCCGGTGCACGCCTACGCGGCGGAGGGCTCGTACGACGTCACGCTGACCGTCACCGACGACGACGGCGACACCGGGTCGGTGACCGAGACGATCACGGTCCCGGAGCCCCCGGCGGCCGACCCGCTCGCGTTCGTCGACTCCGTCGCGATCGAGGCCAACAACAACGGCCCGAACGTCGACGTACCGGCGACGGCGAGCGTCGGCGACCGGCTGGTGATGGCGCTGAGCATCAACAAGGACGACCGCGAGATCTCCGACCCGACCGGGGTGACGGGGTGGACACTGCTGGACAACGTGGCCGCCTCGGACATGCGCACCGCGATCTGGACGAAGGTGGTCGAGGAGGGCGACCCCGGCACCCGCGTGCAGATCCCGATGGACAGCAACGCCAAGCACACGCTGACGGTCGCGGTCTACTCGGGCGTGGACGCCACCCCGGCGCTCACCTTCGCGGCGACCCCCGACACCGCCAAGCACGTCAACCGGGTCACGCCGGCGGTGCCGGTGCCCGAGGGCGCCTGGGTGGTCTCGTACTGGGCCGACAAGTCCTCCTCGACGACGTCGTGGACGCCGGTCAGCGCGGTGACCGGGCGGGAGATGCTCTGCGGAGACAACAGCGGCCGGATCTGCAGCCTCCTCGCCGACTCCGGCGGGCCGCTGACCGGCGCGCCGTACTCCGGTGCCACCGCCGCCACGGACGACACCTCGGGCAAGGCGACCGCCTGGTCGATCGTGCTGCCGCCGGCGGGCTGAGGCGGGGCGGGGTCTAGCCGATCGAGCCCTCCGGGAAGAACTGCACGACGAGCTGGCTGCCGTACACGCTGGCGTACGTGGAGACCTCGGCCTCCCGCAGCTGCCAGCCGTACGTGTGGCGGCCCTTCGTCACCGGGATCACCTCCAGCTGGGCCTGGCTCTGGTCGAAGAGGCCGTCGACGTCGCCGCCGTCCAGGTAGTGGGTGCGGCCGGCGATCGCGCCGTCGACGGTGAACCGCCCGTTCATGAAGGTGTCCGTGTCGCCGGCGCTGACCGAGGTCACCCCGTGGAGCACCACGTAGCCGTCCGCCGGAGCCGTCAGCTCGACCGTCGCCACGGAGGTGTACGGGTTGGCGAGACCGACGATCGGGCCGGCCGGGCTGGCCGCGACGCGACCCCGGCCGAGCGAACGGAGCTTGATGTCCTTCGCGGCGAGCGAGCGGTTCTTCACCTTCTTCGACGTGACCGCCCCGGCGGCCAGGTCGACGGTCTTCACCTGGCCGTTCCTGATCTGCGGGGAGGACACCGAGTTCTTCGCCAGCCCGGCCGCGACGGCCGCGCCGCCGCCCCCGGCGACGGCGACCACGAGGGCCAGGGTCGAGACGACGTTGGCGTAGGTGAGCCGGCGGCGCGGGCGGGGCCGGTCGGTGCTGGCGGTGGCGGGCATGGGTCCTCCGGTGCGCTCGGGAGCCGGCCCCGGGCTTCCCGGGACCGGGCAACGTGGCCGACCATGCTGGCGAACTCCGCGCGGCGCCGTGGGGGAACGGCGATCTCGCCGCGGCCCGGTCCGGCGGCGCGTCAGCGCGGGGTGACCACGGCCGACGCCGTCGCCCGCACGGTCGGGCGCGCCGGCACGCCGGGCAGGCGCAGCGGCAGGTCGACGGGGGCGGTGAGGGCGACCAGCACCCGGTCCCCCTCCACCCGTACGACGGCGCGCAGGCCGGGGTGCTGCCGGAGGGCGCCGACGTCGCGCAGGTAGGCCTCCACCGCCGCCCGCGCCTCCCCGGGCGAGACCTCGAGGTTCCCCTCGCCCAGCCCGCCCCGGTAGACGGCGTCGCCCTGCGCGCCCAGGTCGGCGCCCCGGAGCGCGGCACCGTCGGCGAGCGAGTCGAGCTCCTGCCGGCGCAGGTAGGCGGCGCTGGCGTCGACCACCACCACGACCAGCAGGAGCACGATCGCGGCGAACGCGATCACCAGCGGCAGCGTCGAGCCCCGCTGGCCGCGGGCCCTCACGGGCCGACCTCCCGGAACTGCCCGATCGGCACCGTGTGCGCGGCGTCGAGCCGGAACCGCGGCGCGCCGCCGCCGAGGACGTCGGGGAAGAGCGGCAGGTCGACCGCGGTGGTCACCCGGACCGTGATCACCGACGTGCCGCTGTGGCAGCGCGTCGGGTACGGCGTGCAGCTGACGCGCAGCGTCGGCTCGGCGTCCACCCCCTGGTCGGCCAGCGCGATCCGGGCCGCCTCGCGGGCCCGCCGCACGCCGGTCGCGTCGTCGGGCGCCAGCGCGTAGGCGCGGGCCGCGGCCCGCGCGGCGCCGCTGGTGCCGAACGCGCCGCGCTGCACGTCGAACGCGGCGACGACGATCCAGGCCAGCGGCAGCAGGAGCAGCAGCGCGATCCAGGTGACCTCCACCAGAGCGCTGCCGCGCTGGCCCACCGCGTGCCTCCGCCGGGGCGGCCTCACGGCAGCGCCTCCTCGCGCACGGCGTGGCCGGAGACGTCGAAGGAGATGGCGGGCCCGCCCAGCCCCAGGGCCGGCACCTCGGCGTGGACCACGATCTCGATCGCCGGCGCCCCGCCGATGGACGCCGGTCGCGGGACGATCCCGGTGACGAACGCCCCTCCGATCGCCTCGTCGACCTGGTCCCACGTCCGGGCCACGCCGTCGGCCGGGCCGTGGTCGGCGGTGGCGGCGTACCGGGCGCCCTCGGAGGCCGCGGCGGCGAGCGTGGCGCGCACGTGCAGCACCAGCGCCAGCTGGACCAGCCCGAGGAGGATCGGCACCAGCACCACGACGGCCAGCACGAAGTCGACCGCCGCGCTCCCCCGCTCGCCGCGGCGGGAGGAGGGTGTCATCGCACCGGTCTCACTGGACCGGGCTCACTGGACCGAGCTCAACGCGGACTGCAGCATCTGCGTGAGCTGGGGCTTCGCGATCTGGAACAGCGCCACGCCGACGCCGATCGTCATCACGGTGATCAGCACCCAGCCCGGCACGTCTCCGCGCTGGTCGCGGCGACGGAGCTGCCTGAGGCGGGCGCGGAGGCTGGCGCCGAGGCGGGTGTGGAGCGGGAGCGACTCCATGGTGGTTCCTTCCTGTGGGTGGTGAGGTCCTGTTCGGGAGACGGGTCGGGGTCAGGGTGCGGTCAGGGAGAGGCCCACGAAGCCGGGCCAGAACGCGAACAGGACGGTGACCGGGAGGATCAGGAACACCACCGGCACCATCATCGCGATCTCCTTGCGGGAGGCCTGCTCGATCAGCTCGCGGCGACCGGCCTCCCGGACGTCGGCGGCCTGGGCGTGCAGCACGTCCGCCAGCGGCGTACCGCGCTCGACGGCGACCGCGACGCCGTGGGCGAAGCGGGCGACGACGGGCACCCCGGTGCGCGCGGCGAGCCGGTCGAACGACTCCGCCACCGGTTCGCCGATCCGGATCTCGGCCAGCACGCCGCCCAGCTCGCGGCCGAGCTCGCCGCGGCTGCGCCGGACGACGCGGTCCAGCGCCGCGACGGGTCCCTCCCCCGCGGCGACGGCCAGCGCGAGCAGCTCGGCGACGGTCGGGAACTCGGCGACGATGGACCGCTCGCGGCGGCGCACCAGCGCGCTCAGCCGCTGGTCGCGCAGCATCACGCCGCCGACGAACGCAGCGCCGCAGAGCAGCACCGCGGGCAGCGGGTTGGCCGGCCGGGCCCAGGTCGTGACCACCGCGAGGCCGGCGGTCGCGGCGAAGCCGACCAGGCCCCACACCACCTGCTGCACCCGGAAGTCGTGGACGGTCAGCTCGAGGCCGGCGCGGTCGAGCCGGCGGGCGACGGAGGCGGCGCCGCCGAGCGTCCGGTCGACCAGGTCGGCCGCGGCGCGCAGGACCGGGGCGACCGCGGACGCGAGCGTCGAGGGCCCGGGCGCCCCGGGCGCGACCGCGCCCTCGGGCAGCAGGTCGCGCAGGTACGGCAGCACCCGGGCCTCCAGCGGCGGGCGGCGCAGCGCCCGCACCCGCGCCCCGACCAGGAGCAGGCCGGCCGCCCCCAGCGCGCCGACCAGGCCGCCCGCGACGGCGCCGCTCATGCGAGCACCCGCCGCTCGTCCGGCAGGCGACCGACCCGCACCATCAGCCGGTAGGCGACCAGGCAGGCCGCGGCGCCGACCAGCAGCACGACCGCGCCGCCGGGCGTCCGGTACCGGGCCATCACCTCCGGCTGCGTGCCCATCATCAGCAGCACCAGCCACGGGGCCGCGACGGCGACGCGGGCGCCGTTGACCGCCCACGACTGCCGCGCCTCGAGCTCGGAGCGGGTGCGGATGTCGTCGCGCAGGTAGCCCGACAGGTTCCGCAGCAGCCGCCCGAGCTCGCCGCCACCGACCTCGCGCGCGATCCGCAGCGCCTCGACGACGCGGTCGCCGACCGGGTCGGCGAGCCGCACCTTGAGCCGGTCCAGGCAGTCGCCGAACCGGCCCGTCACCTGGTAGTCCAGCGCGAACCCCTCGAACGCGGCCCGCAGCGGAGCGGGCCCGCGCACCGCGAGGGCGGCGACGGCGTCGGGCAGCGACATCCCGGCCCGTACGGCGGAGGCCAGATCGTCCACGGCGTCGGGCCACACGTGGGCGAACTCCCGGCGGCGGCGCCGGGCGCGGCCGGCGAGCACCCCGACCGGGAGGTAGCCGGCTGCCGGACCAAGCACGAGCGCGAGCACTGGCGTACCGGTGAGAGCGAGCCCCAGCACCGCCCCGGCCAGCGCCGATCCGGCGCACAGCGCCACCAGGGCGCGGTCGGAGAGCCGACCCAGCCCGGCCTCGGCGAGCAGCGCGGCCAGGCGTCCCGACCGGCCCCGGCGCGGGGCGGGCGGCCAGGCGAAGGCGGACCACACCAGCAGGCAGCCCACCCCCACGCCGAGTCCGACCACCGCGCCCATCGCTGCCGCCTCAGCCCGCGCCGTTCAGCAGCGCGCCGGGGTCGATGCCGACCCGGCGGTACTGCTCCAGCCGCGGCGGCATCCCGAGGCCACGGACGAGGCGGCCGCGCCGGGTCTCGAAGATCGGCTCGGTCTCGATCACGTCCCCCTCGATCCGGCCCGGCACCGCGACGATCTCGTTGACCCGCCGCGCGCCACCGGGGTCGACGCCGAGGTGCACCACGAGGTCCACCGACGCCGCCACGGTCGGCACCACGAACCGGGCGGAGATGTTCTCCCCGGCCAGCAGCGGCAGCGTGCAGGCCTTGGTCAGCGCCTCGCGGGCGCTGTTGGCGTGGATGGTGCACATCCCGGGCAGACCCGAGTTCAGGGCGAGCAGCAGGTCGAGGCACTCCTCGGCGCGCACCTCGCCGACGATGACGCGCGAGGGCCGCATCCGCAGCGCCTCCTTGACCAGGTCGCGCAGCCGGATCTCGCCGGTCCCCTCCAGCCCCTCCTGCCGGGTCTGCATCGCCACCCAGTCCGGGTGCGGGAAGCGGATCTCGAAGACCTCCTCGGCCGAGACCACCCGCTCCGAGCCGGGTATCGCCGCGGCCAGGCAGTTGAGCATGGTCGTCTTCCCGGCCTGCGTGCCGCCGGCGACCAGGATGTTCAGCCCCGCCCGCACCGACGCCTCCAGGAAGCGCGCCGCCTCCGGCGGCAGGCTGCCCAGCTCGACCAGGTCCGACAGCCGCGAGGCCCGCACCACGAACTTGCGGATGTTCACCGCCGAGAAGCCGCGGCTGATCCCCTTCAGCACGACGTGCAGCCGGTGGCCGTCGGGCAGCATCGCGTCCACGAACGGCCGGGACAGGTCGATCCGGCGACCGGTGGTCTTGAGCATCCGCTCCACCAGCTCGGCCACCTGCTCCTCGGACAGCACCACGTTGGTCAGCTCGTGCCGACCGCGCCGGGCCACGAAGACCCGATCCGGGTCGTTGATCCAGACCTCCTCCACCGCCGGGTCGTCCAGCAGCGGCTGCAACGGCCCGAACCCCGCCACCCGCGCGACCAGCTCACCGACCACCGCGTCCGGGTCGGCGACCGCGACCACCACCCCGGTCAGGCTCCGCTCGTCGTGCTCGCGCACCAGCGCGACGGCCAGGCGGCGTACCGCCTCGGGCTCGCGCTGCGGGTCGATCCCCTCCGCCCGCACGGCGGCGCGCAGCGCAGCGTCGAGCCGGCCGACGACGTCGTCCGGCGAGTGCGCATCCTGGAGCAAGGCCACGTCAACCCCCATGCTGACCTGGTGGATGCCGCAAACTACGGCACCCGCCGGGAGCGCGCGACCGCTTCCTCCCGCGCCTGTGGAAATTTGACCGACCGCCGCGCGTCGGCCGCCCCGGCGGGCGCGTGAGGCGGGTCGTGTGCCCAGGAACCCCCTATCCCGATGTGTGAAGGCTCAGGACCCGCGCCTGCGCCCGACCCGACCGGGGTCGTGTGCCCAGGAACCCCCTATCCCGATGCCTCAGGCACACGACCCCGACCCGAGCCCGAGCCCGATCCGACCCGAGCCCGATCCGACCCGAGCCGAGCAGGCCCGATCCGACGCGCCGACAGCACCGCGTTCCGCCCACGGGCGGCGCGATCCCCGGCAGACTGCGGGCACTTCACCCGGGCACCTCACCGTCGGGAGGCACGACCATCGACCACGAGCAGACCGATCCGGCCACCACAGCCCTCGCGGGGTTCCTCACCTCGCTCTGGGCGATGAAGACCATCACCCGCTACAACCACACCGTCGGCGCCACGGGCCCGATGACCCTGGCCGAGCTCGCGGACCTGGTCGACCGGGCCGACCCGGCGCCGGCGGTCCGCGACGCCTCCGAGTTCGCGCACCAGATCGATGCGACCGGTCTGGACCGCTACCTCGAGGCGCTCGACCCGGAGAGCCGCTCGCTGACCGACCTCGGGACCGAGGAACTGATCGACCACCTCAGCCGCCTGGTCCCCGACCCGGCGGTCGCGCTGTCGATGGTCGACCTGCTCGTCCCCGAGCCGGCGGTGGAGTACCTCCGCGCGCGCATCGACACCCGCGGCTGGACGCCCAGCCCCGACCGGCTCAGCGCGGGCCGCCTGTTCGTCCTCGACTGGATCGACCTGGTGCACGGCGGCGCCGTCGAGGACGGCTGGCACGAGCTCGAGCGCGACTGACCAGGGCCGGACGCGGAACGACATCGCCCCGGTGGACCGCCGACCGACGCCCCACCGGGGCGGCTCGACCCGTCAGGGCCCGGCCCAGGCGATCACCTGGATCGGTCCGGGGTTGTTCGACTCCTTGTTGCCGCCGTTGAGCACCACGAACTGCGCCCTGCCGCCCACGGTCACGGCCTCGACGTCGTTCGCGTCGCCGCCTGCCGACGGGACGACGTGGGCCTGCCACCCGCCGGCGGCCGTGCGCACGTAGATCACGTCGTCGGGGTTGCCGGAGCCGGAGGACGAGCCCACCTGCCCGTAGACGTCGAGCCTCCCGTCGCCGTTGACGTCACCGACCGCGACCGACCACGCCTTGGCACCCGAGATCGTCCCGATCCGGACCGTGCTGGTGCTGACCCCGCCGGCCGTGCCCGCCCGGTAGGCGAAGCCGCTGCCGTCGGAGTAGACGAGGTCCGGGATGCCGTCGCCGGTCAGGTCCGCCACGGTGGCCGCGTTGAAGAACGGCAGCGTGACCTGCCGGGAGCGGCTCATCTCGGCGAACCCGGTGCCGGTGTTGCGCATCAGGTAGGGACGCTTGCCGGCGAAGGCCTGGCCGAGCAGGTCCGGACGCCCGTCGCGGTTGTAGTCCCAGGCCAGCGCGAGGCGGTTGCCGACGTTGTTCTGGCTGACGTTCCACTCCGGCCCGTCGCGGAAGCCCAGCCAGGTGCCGGCCGCGTTCTCGCCCCGGTTGATCAGGACCCTCGACTGCTCGTTGTAGGGATGGTCCGGCTCGGCGTTGCACGGGTCGCTGGAGGAGCTGCGCTCGCGCTGCGCCGAGAGGAAGAGGTCCGTCCAGCCGTCGTCGTTCAGGTCGAACGTCACCACGTGCCGCCCCCGGGTGCACGCCTCCCCCGCCCCGGACGCCGTCGCCCGGTCGACGAACGACCCGGGTGAGATCTGCAGGAACAGCTCGTTGTTGATCGCCTCCGTCTTCACCCGGTTGCTGCGGTAACGCCCGGCGGCGCAGTAGAGGTCCTGCAGGCCGTTGCCGTCGAAGTCGGCCCACGCACACGCGTGCCGGTCGACCAGCCCGCCCTGCGGGGACGGCCGCGGCATGACCGTGGTGGCCGGGTTCGAGGTGACGGCGACCCGGGTGAAGGTGCCGTCGCCGTTGTTGCGGCGCACCTCGCCCGCGTTCCGCATGTGCAGCGACATCGAGAAGTCCATGTCGCCGTCGTTGTCGTAGTCGGCCGTCGTGACGTCCCAGGACGGTGTCGAGGGCCAGGTGATGCCGGCCGCGGTTGCGCGGTCGACCAGGTCGGGCGACGCGGGGGCAATCGAGACCCGCGCGCCCCCGATCGTGGAGATTCCGGCCGTGTGGCCCGACGCCCCTTGCGCCGGAAGGGCCACCACGGCCACGATGGCGGCGCACGCCGCCAGATGCCTCGTATTCATGCTCGCCAACTCCGCTATGAGTGGCGGCCCCAACCCCTTGATCACAGGGGACGGCGCGGAGCGCCGCCCGTCGAGAGGCGTTCGTCCCACCGTGTGCGGGCCGATCGGCCCGCACACGGAACGCCCCCACCGGGCCTCGGCCCGGGCGAGTGCCCGGGCCGAGGCCCAGGCTCACTGGAGCGTGAACGCGTACAGCTTGTCGTTCGCCGTCCCACCGAGGTTCGTGTAGCCCGAGCCCCAGAAGACGGTGCCGTGGGAGATCGCCGCGCCGGAGAGGCAGGAGCCCCCGCTGGCGAACGACCACAGCACCTCGCCCGTGGCCGCGTCGAGGGCGTACATGTGCCCGTCCGCGTCAAGGGCGCAGCCGAAGACCACGCCGTTCGCCGTGGTCACCGGTCCGGACGCGCCGCCGCCGGACGGCGGAGCGGTCTGCCACAGCACGAGGCCGGTCGACGCGTCCAACCCGGACCAGACGCCGTCGCTGGTGCTGCTGCCGTCGGGAAGGATCCACTCGGCCGCGTTGCTGTTGGCGTTGGCGGTGTAGACCCGCCGGCCGTCCACCGCGGACCCCCACTGCAGGCCGCCGGCGGTGCCACCCGGGCCGGCCTGGGTGACCCAGACGACCTCGCCGGTGTCGGGGTCGAGCGCCCAGTACTGGCCGCTCTTCTGGCCGGCGCCGACCAGCTCGCGCCCGGCACCGTTGCCGTCCACGGCCTTGAACAGCGCGGGCGCCTGGCCGAAGTCGTAGTCGGGACCGGCCGGCTCCGGGCAGTTGTCCCCGTCCCCGAAGAACGGGATGCAGTCCACCGTCCAGGCGTCGTACGGCAGCGCCCTGGTCACCCACTTGATCCCGCCGGTCCGCATGTTCAGCGACATGATCGAGTCGAAGTGGTTGTCGGCCGGCAGGCAGGCCTGGATGGCGTCGGGGTCGTCGCCCGCGGCCGTCACGCAGTCCAGCGTCTCCTCGGGGACGTCGTAGTTGTTGCCGGTGGCGATGTAGACCGAGCCGCGCTTGACGTCGATCGCGGGCGAGCTGCCCCACACCGCGTTGCCCGGGAAGCCCTCCGGAGCCGTGGAGGTCTGCCACAGGACCTCACCGGTGGCCAGGTCGAGCGCGCTCATGCTGCCGCGGAACGAGCAGCAGTCGTAGCCGGGGACGAACGCGGCCAGCGCCTCCTCGAGCGAGGCCGTGCCGACGTAGACGACGCCGTCGAAGACCGTGGCGGACTGGGTGATGATCGCGGCCGGGTGGCTGTCCAGCTGGGTGCTCCAGACCAGGTCGCCGGTGTCCTTGTCGATGGCGAGCATCTTGCCGCCGCCGCCGAGGGGCCCGCCCTGCGTGCCGAGGACCAGCAGGTCGCCGGCGATCGCGGGCGTGGCCCGCGCCTTGTCCCCCGCGACGCCGGTGTAGTCGGCGATCGTCGCGGACCAGTCGACCTCGCCGGTGCGGCGGTCGGCGGCGTACAGGTTGCCGGCCCAGTCGGGTGCGTAGACCCGCTCACCGTCCACCGCGGGGGTCGCGGAGACGTCGCCGCCGGTGGTCAGCACCCAGGAGACCGCCAGGTCGCCGACGGTCGACGGCGAGATCTTGGACTCGGTCTTCTGGTACCGGGTGTTCTGCCGATCGCCGCCGGCCGAGGACCACCCGCTGCCGCCGGGCGGGGCGGCTCCGGCGGCGGCCTGCCCGGCGATGATCAGGGAACTTGCCGCGATCGCGGCCAGGAGCATCTTCTGCGCGCGCTTCCACCTCGTCAGAGCCATCGTTGCCTCCTGTCCCCGCGCTGGGGCGGGCCGCCCGGAGTCGCGCGAGGTTGACTCATCAACCTAGCGAAATGTGACGTCCGTCACATCCTGTGAATCCGGTACGACGCCGCCGCGGCACCCCGGGCCCGACACCCGCGACCCCGCGTAGGGTGAGCAACGGCGAGGCCGGAGGTATCAACCGGCCCCGCCCACGCTCCATCAGGTGTGAACACGATCTGTGGCAGCCCGACCGCGCGGGGCGCGAAGGAGGCGTCGGTGGACGACCCCGAGTCCGTCGCCGCGCTCGTGGAGGGCGCACGCCGGGGCGATCCCCGGGCGTGGGACCAGCTGGTCGAACGCTTCCTTCCGCTCGTGCGGGCGCTGATCGCCCGCTACCGGCTGCCCGGCGCCGAGGCCGACGACGTCAACCAGACGGTCTGGCTGCGCCTCGTCGAGCACCTCGACGACCTGCGCGAGCCACGCGCGCTCCCCGGCTGGCTCTCCACGACCACCCGGAACGAGTGTGCCCGCGCCCACGAGCGCGCCGGGCGCACCATCCCCGTCGACCCCCAGGTGGACGGCAAGCTCGACAGCCCCGCGGAGGACCGCGACCTGGCCGAGGGCCTGATCGCGCTGGAGCGGCAGCAGGCCCTGCGCGCCGCGCTGGCCGAGCTGCCCGCCGACCGCCGGCAGCTGCTCGAGCTGCTGCTGGAGGACCCCCCTCCGGCGTACCAGGAGATCAGCAGCCGACTCGGCATCCCGATCGGCAGCATCGGACCCACCCGGGCGCGGGCTCTCCGCCAGCTGCGAGGAACCCGGGCCGTGCGGAGGCTCCTCGACGAGCCCCCGGAGGAGAGGAGTTGAGCGCCATGAGCGACATGACGAGGTGGGACGACGACGACGAGCTCGTGGCCGCGCTCCGCGAGGCCCGCGCCGGCGCGGTCACCGACGCCGACCGCGAGGCCGCACGCGCCGCGTTCGCGTGGCGCACCATCGACGAGGAGCTGCTGCAGCTCTCGCACGACTCCGCGCTCGAGGAGGCGGTGCTGGTCCGCGGCGACGGCGAGGACGCCCCGCGGGTGCTCGGCTTCGAGGGCGCCGACTTCAGCCTGGAGCTGGAGGTCGACGGCGACACCCTGATCGGCCAGGTGGTGCCCGGCCGGCGGTGCGAGGTCGCGGTGGTCACCCCCGGCGGGGCCACCCGCAGCAGCACCGACGCCTCCGGTCTCTTCTCCCTGGCCGCGCCCGACCGGCGGCCGATCCGGATCACCGTCTCCGACGCCGGCCGCACCGTGTCGACGGAGTGGCTCACCCTCTGACGCGGCGGTCGGGCCGGACCGGCCCGACGGCTACAGGACCGGCCCCACGCCGCGGATCGCGTTCGCCCGGGCCTCCCCCAGCAGCTCCTCGGCGGCCAGCCGCGCGCTGACCCCCGACCGGCTCATCCGGGCCGCGATCAGCCCCGCCACCAGCGGGGTCGCGAACGAGGTTCCGCTCCACTGCGCGATCCCCCTGAACGACCGGCGCCGCTCGTCGAGCGGCAGGGTGTCGAACGGCGGCTCGTGGGCGAAGTAGTCCCCGACGGGGAAGGCGTTGACGTGGTCGTCGCCCAGCGCGTAGACGTCCACCCAGCTGCCGAAGTTCGAGTACGCCGCGCGCCGGCCCTCCGCGTCGATCGCCCCCACCCCGATCGCCCACGGGAACGCCGCCGGCCAGAACGGCGCCCGGGTGTCGTCGTTGCCGGCGGCCGCCACCAGCACGGTCCCGCCGACCTGGCTGAGGAAGTTGCTCCAGAAGACCTCGAAGCTGAGCAGCGGGCGGTCGCCGCGGGTGCTCGCCCCCGCCGAGAGGCTGATGACGTCCGGCCCCAGCGCCAGGGCCTCGCACAGCTGCACCACCATGTCGGACTCGTACGCCGCCCCGCCCCGCGGCAGGAAGCCCTCGACGCGGACCTCCGCCGACGGCGCCTGGCAGCGCACCACGCCGGCGATGAACGTGCCGTGGCCGCCGTAGGGGTGGATGTCGGCCGGGTTGATCACCTCCGGGTCACCGGTCACCCCCGCCAGCCACGGGCTGAGCGGGCTGGCCGCGGCGTCGGCGTACCAGCCGGTGTCGACGACGGAGACGAACGCGCCCGCGCCGTCGGTGGTGACCGTGTTGACCGCCGGCAGCGGCGTCGTGTCGGGCGGCTCGAGCGGCTCGGTCGCCGGGCAGAGCGAGCGGCCGGTACGGGAGACGTAGAGGACGTGGTCGGGCGTGGCCACACCCGGCCCCAGCCGGCGGTCGAGCTGGTCGAGCACCTCGGGGATCTCGTCGTCGGTCTCGACGACCACCCGGGTGACCCCGTTGACCAGGCTGGCGTCCACGTCGCCGCGGCCGTCGAGCGCGTCGAGGACGCGCTGCAGGTCCGCGTCGCGGACCAGGATCCGCCGCCGCCGGTAGAGGTAGAGCCAGTCGGCGGGGTCGTCCCCCTCGATGGCCACGCCGACGTCCTCCAGCGCCTCGAGGACGATCTTGAGTTGGACGCGCGTGCGTTCGCGCCGCTCCTCCTCGGACCGCTTGCGGTACCTGTCTCCGGACTGCTCCATGCCCGCTCCGATCGGGTTGTGGTGCCGGTCGTGGCAACCGTAGCGGGAACGCGACGTGCGGTTAAGTGGTCCACGATGGACACCTCGGGAGACGCCTCCGGCGCGACCGGCGCCGCGCCCGCGCCCGCGCCGGACGACCTGCCCGCGCTCGCGCTCTCCCGGCCCGCCGAGGCGCTGCGCAGCGCGCGGGCACTGGCGGCCTCGACGACCGAGCCCCTCGCGCTCTCCTACGCCCACCAGGCCGCGGGCATCGTGCTGCGCGACACCGGCGAGACCGAGGACGCGCTGGTCGAGCTGCGCGCCGCGCTGGCCGCTGCGCGGGCCACCCGCGACGCCGACCGGGTCGCCGACGTACGGGCCACGCTGGGCACGGCCCTGGTCGTCGCCGGGCGCACCCGGACCGGCCTGCGCCAGCTCGAGACCGCGGCCCGCGACGCCCGCGGCCCGGTCCGGGCCCGCGTCCTGATGCGGCGCGCCGCCCTGCTCTCGATGCTCGGCCGCCACCCGGAGGCGCTGGCCGACATGCGCCGGGCGCTGGCCGGGATCCGCGAGGCCGGCGACGAGCTGTGGGAGGCCCGGGCGCTCAACAACCGCGCCGGCATCCACCTCGAGCAGGGGTCGCTGACCCGCGCCGAGCGCGACCTCGACGCGGCCGAGCGGCTCTTCCTCGCCACCGGCCAGGAGCTGGAGTCGGTGCTGGTCGCCCACAACCGCGGGCTCATCGCCTACTACCGCGGCGACCTGCCGACCGCCCTGGCCGTGTACGACGACGCGGCGGCCCGGTTCCGCGCCCTGGACGCGACCTCCGGGGACCTCGCCTTCGACCGCTGCGTGGCGCTGCTCGCGGCGGGCCTCGCCGGCGAGGCGCTCGCCGACGCCGACGCGGCCGTCGCGGACCGCTCGGTCGCGCCGTCGCAGCGCGCCGAGCTGCTGCTGGCGGCCGCGCTCGCCGCCCTGGCCGCGGGATCGACCCCCTGTTCACCGCCGTCGTCGAGGCCGCCGAGGAGGCCGTCCTGAACTCCATGCTCACCGCCCCGACCACCGTCGGCCGGAGCGGCCACACCAGC
>NZ_JBEGDJ010000039.1:0-39549 GCF_040191335.1 Nocardioides sp. YIM 152588
TCTCAGGAAGTAGGCGTGCAGCGAGTGGGGCGGCCGGTCCGTCCCGGAGCCCTCGACGGTGCGCGCCGCCGCGACCAGCGCCTGGGCGGCGACGAGACCGCGGCGCCGACAAGGCCCCCGCCACCGAGGCGAGCGCCGCCCCGGCCTCCGGCGGCTCCGCCGAGTCCGGCGACCAGGCCGGCGAGGGCCAGCGCAGCGGCAACCGGCGTCGTCGCCGCCGTCGCAGCGGGGGCGGTGGCGGCCAGTCGGGCCAGTCCGCGCCGTCCGCCTCCACCGAGGGCTGAGGCACCAGCCGACCTCGGGACACCCACCGCAAGGGGGGTAGTCCCTGACGAAAAGCACCCGAAACCCGCCACGGGCGGTGCTTTTCGTCAGGGACTACCCCCTTTGTCGCGTCAGGAGTCGCCGGCGGCGGCCCGTGCCGCCCGCTCGGCGACGGCGTGCTCGTCGGTGCGCGCGTCGTAGGACCAGAAGTCGCGCAGCAGTGCCGCCGTCAGCCCGACGCCCGCGACGCACGCCAGCCCGCCGCTGGTGATGGCGGCGCGGACCGACCACAGGTCGGCGGTGAGCCCGGCCCGCACCTGGCCGCCGAGGGGACCGACGGAGTACGACAGCATCTCGATCCCGGCGAGCCGGCCGCGCATCGCCTCCGGGATCGTCTGGTTCCAGACCGTCGAGCGGAAGATCCCCGAGATCATGTCGGCCGCGCCCGACAGCGCCAGGAAGAGCGCGACCAGCCACAGGCTCGGCATCAGCCCGGCCGCGGCGACCAGGGCGCCGTACGCCGCCGCGGCGACCACGATCGCGCGGCCGTGGTGGTGCACCCGGCCCACCCAGCCCGACAGGACCGTCGCCCCGATCGCTCCGACCGTCTCCGCCGAGTAGAGCAGCCCGAGGAGCTCCGGACGGGAGAACACGTCCTCGGCGAGCGCCGGGAACAGCACCACCGGCAGCGCCAGCAGCATCGCGGCGATGTCGATCAGGTAGGTGCCGAGCAGGTCCCGGCGGCCGAGCGCGTAGCGCACCCCCTCCCCGATCCCCGCCAGGCTCGGCGCCGTCGTCTCCTCGCGGTGCGGGTAGGCACCCATCCGCGCGTAGAGCAGCGACGCGACCAGCAGCCCGGCCACGTCGACCACGAAGCACCAGCCCACGCCGACGAAGGCGATGAGCAGGCCGCCCACCGCGGGGCCGACCAGCACGCCCAGCTGCATGCCGAAGCTCGCCATCGCGTTCGCCGCCGGCAGCGCGTCGTGGGCGACGGTGCGCGGCAGCAGCGCCTCCCGCGAGGGTCGCTGCAGCGACGACGTCGAGGCCAGCAGCCCGGCCAGCACGAAGATCAGCGGCACGCTCGGGTCTGCGCGGAACGCGTTCCAGGCCAGCGCGGCGGTCACCAGCGCCTGGGCCACGCCGGTGATCACCAGAAGCCGCCGCCGGTCGGTGTGGTCGGCCAGCGCGCCGCCGTACAGGCCGAAGACGACCAGCGGCACCAGCTCGACCAGGCCGATCGCACCCACGGCGAGGTTCGACCCGGTCAGCCGGTAGACCTGGAACGGGATGGCGACGTAGCTGACCATCGCGCCGAGGTAGAAGACGGTGCCCGCCGACAGCAGCAGCCGGAAGTCACGGGAGGTCCGCCAGGGCGTGAGGTCCATCCGCAGGCGGCGCAGCAGGTCGAGCACGAGCAGCGATGCTCGCACGCGCTGGGATCGCAGGGCCACCGGGTTTCCGCCCGACCACCGAGGCCGGGTAGTCCCTGACGAAAAGCACCTGAAGACCGCCGGAGGCGGTGCTTTTCGTCAGGGACTACCCACCTGGTGACGTCAGGCCGTGACGACGACCGTGGTGCCCTCGGGGGCGAACCGCCACAATGCGACCGCGTCGCCGCGGGCCTGCCGGATGCAGCCGTGGGAGCGGGGTGATCCCAGCTCGGCGCGGGACTGCAGCGGGCGTCCGTCCTTGACGGGGATGGTGTGGAAGCCGATGGCGGCGCCGCTGGTGCCCTGGGTGAAGCGGACGAAGTACTCCATCGTGCCGGAGTCGTCGATGCCGATGGCGTGGCGGGAGCGGGAGTAGACCTGGTAGGTGCCGGGGAACAGGTTGTCCAGGGTGCTGCCGGAGACCGGGTACGTGCGGAGCACGGCCTCGTCGTCGTCGTCGCCGCGCACCAGCCAGACGCGCTGCCGGCTCTCGCTGAAGACCACCCGCGTGCCGCTGCCGGAGCCCTCGGGCAACGGCTCGTACGCCGGGTCCGGCTCCTGGGTCGAAGTCGGGGCGGGCTTCGGCGAGGGCGCCGCGGGTGCCGAGGCGGACGGGGCCGGCTCCTCGGCCGGCTCCTCGGCGGGCTCGGTGGCCGGTGCCTCCGCCGAGCGCTCCGCGGCGCGAGCGGCCGGGGCGGTGCGCTCCGCGGCGGGCTCCGCCGGAGCGGCCTCGGACGCGGCGATCGGCTGCGCGACCACCCCCGCCTCGTCGGTCGGGTAGAGGCCGGTCGCGCCCAGCAGCGCGACCACGGTCACCACCGCCGCGAGCGACGCCACCACGATCCGCCCGTAGCGCGGGCGCACCTCCGCCCGGTGGCTGCCCCGGGGGCGGCGCGCGTGCCTCACCGGCTCAGCGGCCCGACCGGGTCAGCAGGCTCGCGGCCACCTCGCGGTAGGCCTTCGCGCCCTTGCTGGTCCGGCTGGTGGCGAGGATGGAGCGCCCCGCGGCCGGGGCCTCCGCGAACTTGATCGTCTTCGGGATCGGCGGCTCGACGACCTCGAGGTCGTAGGTCTCGGCGATCGTGTCCAGCACCGCGCGGGCGTGGTTGGTGCGGCCGTCGTACAGGGTCGGCAGGACGCCCCAGACCGCGAGGCCGCGGTTGGTGAAGCGGCGCACGTCGTGCACCGTGTCGAGCAGCTGGCCGACCCCGCGGTGCGAGAGCGTCTCGCACTGCAACGGCACCAGTACGCCGTCGGCGGCCGTCAGCGCGGCGACGGTGAGCACGCCGAGGGACGGCGGGCAGTCCAGCAGCACCCAGTCGTAGTGCTTCTCGGCGGCCGCCAGGTCCTCCAGCACGCCGCGCAGCACGTGCTCGCGGCCGGTCCGGGTGAGCAGGTCGGCCTCGGCCCGGGCCAGCTCGATCGTGGCCGGCAGCAGGTCGACGCCGTCGTCGGTGGAGATGATCACCTCGCCCGGGTCCGACCCCTTGGTCAGCACCTGGTGCACCGAGAGCTCGAGGTCCTCGGGGTCGATGCCCAGCGAGAAGGTCAGGCACGCCTGGGGGTCCAGGTCCACCAGGAGCACCGACTGCCCGAGCTCCGCGAGTGCGGCGCCGATCGAGGCGACGCTGGTCGTCTTCGCCACGCCGCCCTTCTGGTTGGCGACGGCGAGCACCGTGGGAGCGGCGGCGTCCGGCTTGGCGTTCATCACTTCCATCATGCCCGACCGGGTCCCGTTCGGTGGGCTATCACTGCTTGACTGTCCGGCATGTCGACCTCCCTCATCACCGGAGCCACCGCCGGCATCGGCCACGAGTTCGCCGTGCAGCTCGCCGCGCGCGGCGACGACCTGGTCCTCGTGGCCCGCGACGTGGCCCGGCTGGAGTCCGTCGCCGCCGACCTGCGCACGGCGTACGGCGTGCAGGTGGAGGTGCTCCCCGCCGACCTCGCCGACCCCGAGAAGCTGGCCACTGTGGCCGCCCGGCTCGCCGACCGGGAGCGCCCGGTCGACCTGCTGGTCAACAACGCGGGCTTCGGGCTGAAGAAGAACTTCCTCGACAACCCGGTCGAGGTCGAGCAGGCCCAGCAGGACGTGCTGGTCCGCGCCGTCCTCCAGCTCAGCCACGCCGCCCTGGGCGGGATGGTCGAGCGCGGCCGCGGCGGGATCATCAACGTCTCCAGCGTGGCCTCGTTCCTCCCCCGCGGCACCTACAGCGCCGCGAAGGCGTGGGTGAACAGCTTCGGCTCGTGGGCCAACCTGGAGTACGGCCCGCGCGGCGTGAACGTGATGACGCTCTGCCCCGGGTTCGTGAAGACCGAGTTCCACGAGCGCCTCGGCGTCGACCGCGACAAGAGCGCGCCGAAGGTGCTCTGGCTCGAGCCCGACCGACTGGTCCGCGAGGCCCTGGAGGACTTCGACCGGGGGCGCTCGATGTCGATCCCGTCCAAGCGCTACAAGGCGCTGGTCGCGGTCACCCGGGCGGTCCCCCGGTCCGTGCTGGTCCGGATGCAGGGCCTCGGCCGCAAGTAGCGCGAACGGGAACCTCCCGGCAGGAACCTGGCACGAGGCGCTTTACCGTGCGCGGGATCACAGGTATCGTTTGGGTGCGAACGATCTACCAGGAACGGTTGTGACCCCATGACGCAGACTGTCGACTCCCCCACGCAGAGCGAGCTCGCGACCAGCACGGTCGTGACCGCGCTCGAGACGATCGCCGACGACGTGGTCCTGCTGACGCTGGCCCACGCCGACGGCGCCGAGCTGCCCGCCTGGACGGCCGGGGCGCACCTCGACCTCGTCCTCGGGGACGACCTGGTGCGCCAGTACTCGCTGTGCAGCAGCCCCGCCGAGCGCGGGCACTACCAGGTCGCGGTGCTCCGCACGCCCGACAGCCGCGGCGGCTCCACCGCCGTCCACGCGCTCACCGAGGGCACCCGGCTGGACGTGCGCGGCCCGCGCAACAACTTCGAGCTCGCCGCGAGCCCCCGCTACCTGTTCGTCGCCGGCGGCATCGGGATCACCCCGATCCTGCCGATGATCGAGGCGGCCGAGGCCGCCGACGCCGAGTGGGAGCTGCACTACGGCGGCCGCACCAGCGACTCGATGGCCTTCCGCGACCTGCTCGCCAAGCACGGCGACCGGGTGCGCCTGGTCCCGCAGGACCGCGACGGCCTGCTCGACCTCGACGCGCTGCTCGGCGAGCCGCGCCCGGAGACGCTGGTCTACTGCTGCGGCCCCGAGCCGCTGCTGGCCGCCGTCGAGGAGCGCTGCTCCTCCTGGCCCGCCGGCAGCCTCCACCTGGAGCGGTTCAGCGCCAAGGAGCGGGAGGCGACCGGCGAGGATGCCGCGTTCGACCTCGTGCTCGACCGCTCCGGCGTCACCGTCACGGTGGAGCCCGGCGTGACCGCGTTCGACGCGATGCGCGCCGCCGGGGTCAGCGTGCTCGGCTCCTGCCTCGAGGGCGTCTGCGGCACCTGCGAGCAGACCGTCCTGGAGGGCGAGGTCGACCACCGCGACTCCGTCCTCGACGAGGACGAGCAGGCCGCCAACGACTGCATGATGGTCTGCGTCTCGCGCGCCTGCGGCTCCCGCCTGGTGCTCGACGCCTGAGCCACCTCCCCCGGCGACCACGAAGGGCGCCCCGTCCACATCGGACGGGGCGCCCTTCGCCGTACCGGGTTGCGCGAGTCGTCAGAAACTGACGCGACAGCTGCGCGAGTCGCCAGAAACTCTCTGCCGACTCGGGCCGGTGCCCGTCAGCTTGCGCCGACTCGCGCACGACAAGACGATCCGCGGTGCCGGCCCCCCACGGCCGGCACCGCGGATCGCGGTCGGTGACGCTGCTCAGACGGCGGCGGGAGTGATCCGCACCGGGAAGCGCTTGATGCCGTTGACGAAGTTGCTGCGGATCCGCACCACGTCGCCGGCGAGCTCGATCCTCTCGATCCGCGGCAGCAGCTCCTGGAACATCAGCCGGATCTCCAGGCGCGCCAGGGCGTTGCCCAGGCACAGGTGCGGGCTGCCCTTGCCGAACGTCATGTGGTCGACGTTGGTGCGGGTGACGTCGATCGAGTACGGGTCCTCGAACTTGGCCTCGTCGCGGTTGCCGGAGGCGAACCACATGACGACCTTGTCGCCGGCCTTGATCTGCTTGCCGCCCAGCTCGACGTCGCGCGTCGCCGTACGACGGAAGTGGTAGACCGGCGAGGCCCAGCGCAGCAGCTCCTCGACGGCCGTCGGCAGCAGCTCCGGCTTGTCCTTGAGGATCTGCATCTGCTCGGGCTGCTCGATCAGGCCGAGCATCGAGTGGCTGATCGCGTGCCGGGTGGTCTCGTTGCCGGCGATGACGAGCAGCGAGAAGTAGTTGTTGAAGTCCTGCTGGCTCAGCGGTACGCCGTCCTCGGGCATCCGGTTGGCCAGGATCGAGACCAGGTCGGTGCCGTCGCCGCCGGTCCGCTTGTCCTTGAGGTCGTTGCCGTAGTCCCAGACCTCCTGGACCGTGGGCGAGCGGAACGGGAGGTGGCGGTACTTCTCCGACTCCTCCGAGTCCAGCCGCACCTTGGCGTAGTCGGGGTCGGTGTTGGCGACCATCTCGTTGCCCCACGCGATCAGCTGGCCGGTGTGCTCGGCGGGCACGTCGAGCAGGCGGGCGAGGACCTGGATCGGGAAGTCGGCGCTGATCAGCTTCACGAAGTCGATCACGCCGTCGTTCTCCGCCGCGGCGGCGAGGGCGCGGTCGACCGTGGCCTTGGTCAGCTCGCGCAGGAACCCCTCGTAGTTCTTCATCAGGTTGCGCGGGGTGAACTCGCGGTGGATCAGGCGGCGCAGCGCCTGGTGGCGCTCCCCGTCGGTCTCCAGCATCGAGCGGCGGAAGTCGGCCAGGTCGTCGTCGATGTCCTCGAGGTTGACGAACTTCTCCGACGTGTACGAGTCCGGGTCCTTGTCGACGGCCCAGATGTCGTCGTACCGGGTGACGGCCCAGAAGCCGGTGCCGTCCTTCTCCTCGGTCCAGTGGACCGGGTCCTCGGCGCGGAGCGTGTCCAGCTGGGCGTAGCCGCGCTCGTCGGCGAAGCCGTCGAGGTCGGCGAGGTCCACCTCGGCGAGGGGGACGGGCGCGTGACGGGGCATGGGGGAACTCCTCAGGTCAGCGGGGGTGGTGGCTCAGATGTGCGAGGTGTACTCGTGGAACTCCCAGTCGGTGATCCACGTGCGGAAGCGCTCGACCTCGTCGCGCTTGTAGGCGAGGAAGGCCTTGGTGAACGGCTCGCCGAGCAGGTCGCCGAGCTCCTTGTCCTGCTCGAGGGCGTCCAGCGCCTCGGTCAGGTCCTGCGGGAGCTTCTCCGACTTCTCCGGGTCGTAGCCGTAGCCGACCAGCGCCTCGGGCGGCTCGATCTTGTTGCGGATGCCGAGCAGCGCCGCGGCCAGCATGCTCGCGATGGCCAGGTAGGCGTTGGCGCTGGCGTCGCCCAGGCGCATCTCGAGGCGGGTGCCGGAGCCGCGCTCCGGGGGGATCCGGACCATCGCGCTGCGGTTGTCGAGGCCCCAGTCGATCAGCCACGGCGCGAGGGTGTCCGGGCCGAACCGCTTGTAGGAGTTGACGGTCGGGTTGTTGAGCGCGGCGACGGCCGGCGCGTGGGCGATCAGGCCGCCGATGGCGTGGCGGGCGAGCTCGGAGAGCCCGTCCTCGGCCGTCGGGTCCTCGAAGACGTTCGCGCCGTCGGCGTCCACGATCGAGAAGTGCAGGTGGAAGCCGGAGCCGCCCTCGTCGTTGAACGGCTTCGGCATGAAGGTCGCCAGGTGGCCGCGGCGGCGGGCCAGCTCCTTGACGCCGTCCTTGAAGCGGTGGGCGCGGTCGGCCGCGTCGAGCGCGTCGCCGTGCCAGAGGTTGATCTCGAACTGGCCCGAGGAGAACTCGTGGTTCGCCGAGATCACCTCGATGCCGTAGCGGCCGAGCTCCCGCAGCGCGTCGAGCAGGACGTTCTCCGGGTCGCCCTTGCGGCCGGCGGTGTAGACGTTGCCGGTGCCTTCGCCGTACCGCTTCCAGCCGGAGGCGGACTCCGCCGACTCCTCCAGGATGTAGAACTCGAGCTCGGGGCCGACGATCGGGACCAGACCCAGCTCGGCGAACTGCTCCACGAGCTGGCGCAGCACGTAGCGCGGGCTCTCCTGCGCCGGCGTGCCGTCGGGGTTGAAGACGTCGGCGATGCAGTGCGCCACGCCCGGCTCCCACGGCACGGGAAGCAGCGTCGTGACGTCGGGGAACGCCTGCACGTCCGGGAGGCCGTCGGAGAGGCCGCCGTCGAAGTCGACGACGCCACCGCGCGGGGTGGTGCCGAAGACGGAGCGGCAGAACGCCACACCGCTGGAGACGGTCCGGGCGAAGCGGTTGACCAGTACGTCGCGGCCCCGGTCGACGCCGATGAGGTCGGCGTACCCGAGTCGGACGACGTCGATGCCGTCCTCGGCGAGGCGGTCCTGGGCCGGCTGGAGACCGGAGGTGTCGAAATGGGTCACGGCCTGTCCTTCCAAATCGTTTGGGCCCAAACATTAACGAGGTGTGGCCGGGAACACAAGGGTTTCATCCTCGGCCGTTCGTAGGTATCGTACGGATCCAAACGATTACCTCGCCGCGCGCCAGATCCAGGAGTTGCCATGCGCCAGATGAACGGATTCCTCTTCCCCCGGACCGCGTCCGGCACCTCGTCGCTGATCCCCTCGCCGCCCTGGTACTACTCGGGCGACCTGCTCACCGTCGAGTACCGGACCGACCCCGCGCGGGTCGAGGCGCTGCTCCCGGAGCCGCTCGAGCTCGCCCCCGAGGACCCCGGCGCCGTCGCGCTGATCTGGGCGGACTGGCAGTCGTGCTCCGGGTCCCGCGAGCAGCTGCTGGACCCGGTCCGCTCGCAGTACAAGGAGGCGTTCGTCGTCGTCCGCTGCTCCTACCAGGGCGTGACCTACTCCCGCTGCGTCTTCATCTGGGTGGACAAGGACTTCGCGATCGCCCGCGGCCTGCACCAGGGCTACCCCAAGAAGCTGGGCTCGATGTGGCAGACCCGGCCGCACCCCTTCTCCCACGCCGCGCCGCAGATCGGCCCCGGCGGCGTCTTCGGTGCCACCCTCGCGGCCGGCGACCGGCGCCTGGCCGAGGTCGTGGTGACCCTGCGCGAGGAGTCGGAGACCAACGGCTTCGTGAACGGCCACCCGATGGCCCACCACCGCGTCTTCCCCGACATCGCCGGCAACGGTGACGCCTACGCCGAGCTGATCTCCTCCGGCGCGAGCGCGTTCCAGGGCGGCCAGTCCTGGAAGGGCGACGCCGACCTGCGCCTCTTCGAGGCCCCCACCGAGGAGTTGGCCTCGCTCGAGGTCGAGGAGGTCATCGGCGGCTACTACCGCCAGGTGGGCGTGGAGTGGAACGGCGGCACCACGCTGGCGAACCTGATGCCCGCTGAGATGACCGTCTAGCACCTAGAGTTTCGCCCATGCCCGACCGCCACACGCTCGAAGAGACCGAGCGCGCGACACGCGAGCGGGTCCAGCACCTTCCGCTGGACTTCGCCGCGTCGCACGCGCTGCTGAGCATCTACCGGGCCGCCAACGCGGTGCGCGGACGCCTGACGAACGCGGTGCTGCGCCCGCACGACCTGACCTGGACCGGGTTCCTGGTGCTCTGGACGCTGTGGATCTGGGACTCGATGGAGACCCGGGACGTCGCGGAGTCGGTGGGCATCAGCAAGGGGACGCTGACCGGGGTCGCCAAGACCCTGATGGCGCGCGGGCTGATCGACCGGGTGCCGAGCACCGAGGACCGGCGCCTCGTCAACCTCCAGCTGAGCGAGGCCGGGCTAGCGCTGATGGACAGCATCTACCCCGAGTTCAACAAGACCGAGTCCCGGATCGTCGGCAACGTCGACGCCGAGCAGCTCGAGATCATGACCGCCGCGCTGCGCTCGCTGGTGGAGTCCTCCGAGAGCGACTGAGCCTCCCGCACCGGCGCGGCCGCGCCGAAGGCGCGTCGTCACCGTCACATGAAGGTCAGCGAGCGCGGGCGGCCTCCACCAGCGCCCGTACGACGGCCAACTGCTGCGGCTCGCCCGCCCAGGTGTCCTCGGGGTGCCACTGGACGCCAAGGAACCAACCCGCGGCGTCGGCGATCTCGACCGCCTCGATCACGCCGTCCTCGGCGCGCGCCACGACCTCCATGCCCGCACCGAGCACGTCGAGGCACTGGTGGTGGTAGCAGGAGGACTCGATCTTGTCCCCCACCACCGACGCCAGCAGCGAGCCCTCGGCGACCGCCACGGCGTGCACGCGGTGCCGGTGGTGGCGCTCCTCGCCGTAGGCCTCGTCCATGTCCTGGACGACGCGGCCGCCGCGGGAGACGTTGACGACCTGGAGGCCCCGGCAGATGGCGAGCAGCGGGATCCCCCGCTCCACGCAGACCCGCGCGACGGCCAGGTCGAAGGCGTCCTGCTCGACGTCGACGTCGTAGAGCGTCGCGTGCTCGTCCTGGCCGGACCAGCGCCCGGCCAGGTCGCCGCCGCCCGGGAGCAGCACGCCGTCGGCGTACCGGAGGCGGCGCGCGACCTCGGCGTCGTCGACCTCACCGCCGGGGGCGTGCGGGTGGATCACCAGCGGCTCGCCCCCGGCCGCCCAGACGGCCTCGACCAGGTTCCGCGAGGTGACCTCGGCGGCGTACCGCAGCGCGGAGGCGCCGCTGGAGAACCGGGCGGGGATCGCGATCAGCGGGCGGTCGGCGGGGGCCTCAGCCATAGTGGATCCAGGTGGTCTTGAGGTCGGTGTACTCGTCGAGGGCGTGGCGCGACTTGTCGCGGCCGAAGCCGGAGAGCTTCACGCCGCCGAACGGGACGCTGAGGTCGCCCTCCTCGTAGCAGTTCACCCAGACGGTGCCGGCGCGCAGCCGCCGGGAGACCCGGTGCGCGGTGGCCAGGTCGGAGGTCCACACCGCCGCCGCGAGCCCGTACGGCGTGTCGCCGGCGACACGCACGGCCTCCTCCTCGTCGGCCACCTCGAGCACCGACAGCACCGGCGCGAAGAGCTCCTCGCGGGCCAGCGGGTGGTCGGCGGCTATGCCGGTGACCACGGTCGGCTCGAGGTAGGGGCCACCGCTCCCGGCGAGCGTGCGGCGCCCGCCGGTGCGGACCTGCCCGCCGGCGGCGAGGCCGGCCTCGAGCTGCCCGAGCACGCGCCCGAGCGAGCGCTCGTCGACCATCGGGCCCATCCTCGTCGCCGGGTCGAGCGGGTCGCCGGGCGCCCACTGCGCCGCGGTCTCCACGACGCGCGCGACGACCTGCTCGGCCACGTCGCGGTGCACGACCAGGCGCGAGCCGGCGGTGCACATCTCGCCGGTGTTGAAGAAGATCGCCCAGGCGGCGGTGTCCGCCGCGGCGTCCAGGTCCGGCGCGTCCGGGAGGATGATGTTGGGCGACTTGCCGCCCAGCTCGAGGTAGACGCGCTTGAGGTTGCTGTCCGCGGAGTAGCGCAGGAAGTGGCGACCGACCTCGGTGGAGCCGGTGAAGGTGAGGATGTCGACGTCGTCGTGCTGCCCCAGCGCCCGGCCGACGACGACGCCGTCGCCGCTGAGCACGTTGAGGGCGCCGGGCGGCAGGCCGGCCTGGACGCCGAGCTCGGCCACCCGCTGCATGGAGAGCGGCGACTGCTCGGCGGTCTTCAGCACCACGGTGCAGCCGGCCGCCAGCGCCGGGGCGAACTTCCAGCCGGCGATGGTGAGCGGGAAGTTCCACGGCACCACCGCGGCGACCACGCCGGCCGGCTCGCGGGTGACCAGGGACAGGTCGCCCTCGGTGGTCGGGGTGACCTCGCCGTGCTCCTTGTCGGCCAGCTCGCCGTAGTAGCGCAGCGTCCGGACCAGCGCCCGCAGCTCGATCTCGTGGGCGAACCGGATCGGCTTGCCCATCTCCAGGCTGATCAGCAGAGCGAGCTCGTCGCGGTGGGCCTCGACCAGCGCCGCGAAGGCCTGCAGCACCTCGCCCCGCTCGCGCGGGTGCATCCGCGGCCACGGGCCGCTGTCGAACGCCCGGCGCGCGGCGGCGACGGCCCGGTCGGCGTCGCCGGCGTCCGCCCAGGCGAGGTCGCCGAGCCCGGAGCCGTCGCGCGGGGTCAGGATGGTGCGGGTGCCGGCGGCCTCGCGGTACTCACCGCCGACGAAGACCCCCTGCGGGACCTTGACGCCGGCGGCGAGCGCCGCCCAGTCCGTCGCACCGACGTGGTCGGTGGTCATGCTCACTCCGTGCTGGTCGGTTGCGGTGCCGTCGAACCGCGCTCAGTGCGCGGCCGGCTGTGGCTTGCGGATGCCGCGGAACTCCCAGTCGCCACCCTTGGCCGTGGAGAGGACCTCCTCGGACTCGGTCGGCTGGGCGCCCACGTCGCTGCGGATCGGGGTCGGGCCGGTGACGATGTGGTTGCGCAGCGTGCCGAGGCCCTCGACCTCAACCTCGACGACGTCGCCGGGGTAGACGGTCCGCGAGATCGCCGGCGTGCCGGAGAGCAGCAGGTCGCCGGGGTGCAGGGTGATCGTCCGCGCGATGTCGGCGACGAGGTAGTGCATGTCCCACTCCATCTCGTCGGTGGTGCCGTCCTGCTTGACCTCGCCGTTGACGCGGGTCTGGATCCGCTTGCCGCGGAAGTCCCAGCCCTCGATGACGCCGGGGCCGACCGGGCAGAGCGTGTCGGCGCCCTTGACCCGCAGCATCGAGCCGGAGTCGGTGTCGCGGAAGTCGTGCAGGCCGTAGTCGTTGGCCACCGTGTAGCCGCGGATGTAGTCCCCGGCCTCCTCGGGCGAGATGTTGCGCGCGGTCCTGCCGATCACGATGGCGATCTCGCCCTCGTAGTTGAGCCACTTGCAGCCCTCGGGGCGGACCACCGCGGCGTCGTGGGAGTTGAGCGCGGAGACCGGCTTGTGGAAGTACGTCGGCGCGGGCGGGAGGCTGACCTCCAGCTCCTTCACCCGGCTGATGTAGTTCAGGTGGACGCAGACGATCTTGGACGGCGTCACCGGGGGCAGGTGGATCGCGTCGGCGATCGCGACCTCGCGGCCGTCGCCGGCGACGAGGGTCTCGCCGCGGCGTACGACGTCGACGGGGTTGCCGTCGAGCAGGATGCGGCGGGTCTCGCGGAGCGTCATCGGGTTCCTCTCAGGGGTGTATCGGTAGGGCCGCGGCTCAGCCGGCGGCGGGGACGTCGGCGACGACCGCGTTGCCGCTGGTCTGCCGCACGAAGTCGGGGTCGGTCGGGGTGGCGTTGGCGGGCGCGAAGCCCTCCTCGGGGCGGTCGAACCAGAGGTGCACCTGACCGGTGCCGACCGAGTTCTCGTACTCGCCGTACTGGCGCGCGGTCGCGGTGCAGTGCTCCTCGCCGAGCGCGCCGATCATCATCAGGTAGTGCTGGAAGCGCGCCTCGGGCTTGAACCGGAGGAACTCCGGCATGGTGTCGAGGACCCGCTTGTGGTCGCCGGCCTTGAACCAGTCGATCCGCTCCAGGTCGGCGGCGAGGGCCTCGGGCGAGTAGATGTGCTCGTGCCCGGCGGCCTCGTGGTCGCGGAGCTGGCGCAGCGGCCAGAACGTGTGCGACATGGCGCCCGAGGCGAGCAGCAGCACCTTGCGGTCGGACTCGGCGATCGCCTGGCCGAGGGCCCGGCCGAGGCGGAGCGCGTCCTCGGAGTCGGCGGTCTGGCAGACGCCGATCGAGATCCACTTCTTGTCGGGCAGGCCCTGTCCCAGGAACTCCCACAGGTTCGTGGTCGCGTAGAAGATCGGCAGCGAGTGGTCGTCGATCGCCGTGATCCAGGTGGAGTTCTGCGGCGCCTTGCTCGCGATCAGGTGGGCCAGCTCCGGGTCGCCGGGGAAGTCGTAGTGGCGGCGCTCCATCCCGCGGGGCAGCTCCTCGGAGGTGAAGAGCCCGCTGCGGCGGTCCTGCGCGGTCACCACGAACTCCACCGTGGTCGCCCAGTGCGAGTCGAGCACCACGACGGTGTCGTAGTCGAGGGTGTCGAACACCTCCCGGCGGAGCTGGTGGAGCCCGGAGACGAGGGTGGTGTCCTCGCCGTTGTTGAGCTCCCGGCGGATCTCCTCGGGCAGCACGATCGTGGGGACGTGCGCCAGCAGTCCGGCGCCGACGATCTCACCCATGGCTCACTCGCTTTCCGTGGTCCAGCCGGTGGGGCTGAACACGCTGTTCTTGATGTCGGTGTAGAAGTCGAACGACCAGATGCCGCCCTCGCGGCCGATGCCCGAGCGGCCGTTGCCGCCGAACGGCGCCTCGAGGTCGCGGACGAAGAAGCAGTTCACCCAGACGGTGCCGGCGTTCAGCGCGGACGAGACCCGCTCGGCGCGGTCGCGGTCGCCGGTGACCAGGGTGGCGGCGAGGCCGAAGCGGGTGTCGTTGGCGATCCGGACGGCCTCCTCCTCGGTCTCGAACGACGTGATCGTGACGACCGGGCCGAAGACCTCCTCCGTCATGATCTCGGAGTCCAGCGCCGCGTCGACCAGGACCGTCGGTCGGAAGTAGAGCCCGCCGAGGTCGTCGTTGGGGCCGCCGCCGAGCAGCGGTCGGGCGCCGTCGGCGATCGCCCGCTCGACGAAGCCCGAGACCGTGTCGAACGCACGCCGGGAGATCAGGGCGGAGACGTCCGTGCCCTCCGCGCGCGGGTCACCCTGGGTCAGCGTGGCGGCCTTGGCGACGACCCGCTCGGTGAACTCGTCGACGAGCGAGGAGTGGACGAGCATCCGGGCGGCCTTGAGGCAGACCTGGCCGGCGTTGTCGAACTGCTCCACCGCGATCTCGACGGCGAGGTCGAGGTCGGCGTCCTCGAAGACGACCAGCGGGGACTTGCCGCCGAGCTCATAGGAGAGCGGGACGATGTTCTCCGCGGCGGCCTTGGACACCACGCCCGCGGTCGGGACGGAGCCGGTGAAGGCGAGCCGGTTGATGTCGGGGTGGGCGGTCAGCGGGGCGCCCGCCTCGGCGCCGGTGCCCTGGACGACGTTGAAGACGCCGGCCGGCACGCCCGCCTCCGCCATGATGTCGGCGAGCAGGCTGGCGGTCAGCGGGGCCCACTCCGGCGGCTTGACGACGACGGTGTTGCCGGCGGCCAGGGCCGGGCCGATCCGCCACGAGGCCAGCATCAGCGGGGCGTTCCAGGGCGTGATGATCGCGACGACGCCGGCCGGGTCATAGGTGATCCGCTCGCGGTGGCCGCGCCCGGGCACCTCCATGTCGGGGTGACCCAGCTGCTTGTCGGCGAAGTCGGCGAACGCGCGGAAGTTCATCGCCACCCGCGGCATCACGCCGCGGCGGTGGCTGCGGATCAGCGAGGCGTTGTCGCGGGTCTCGACCAGGGAGAGGTCCTCGATCCGGGCCTCGATGCCGTCGGCGACGCGGCGCAGGATGTCGCAGCGCTCGGAGACCGAGAGGCCGGCCCAGGCGGGGAAGGCGGCGCGGGCGGCGGCGACGGCGGCGTCGACCTCGGCGGCGCCTCCGGCGGCGACCTGGCCGAGCTCGACCTCGTCGATCGGGGAGACGTCGGCGAAGGTGCGCTCGGAGGCGACCCGCTCGCCGCCGATCCAGTGACGGAGGTCGACGCGGACGCCCTCGACCTCGGCGATGTGCTGCTGCATGGTCCCTCCGGACTTCGACGATCGTTTGGATCCAAACGTAAATGCCGGGCCCCGCCTCCTGTCAAGGGGGCCGGCCCGGCAACACGCCTGCATCATTTGGAAACAAACGTTTTTCCGCGAACCTCTCGACAGATCGTTTGGGTCCGAATATCTTCGCATGATCCAGGTCACACCGATGAGAGGGTTCGACTCCCATGACCACAGACCAAGGCAACTCGGCGCTCTCCCCCGCGCCCGAGCTGACCGCCGAGGAGACGCTCGCCGCAGGCCGGCTGGGCATCGCCGGCATCGTCTTCTTCGTCGTCGCCGCCGCGGCGCCGCTGGTCGGCATGACCGGCGCGGTGCCGGTCGCGATCGTCCTCGGCAACGGCGCGGCCGCGCCCGGCGCCTACCTGGCCGTCGGCCTCGTGCTGCTCGTCTTCAGCGTCGGCTACTCGGCGATGAGCCACCGGGTCAGCAACACCGGCGCGTTCTTCGCCTACGTCGGCCGCGGCCTCGGCATCGCCCCCGGCGTCGGCTCCGCGTTCGTCTCGCTGCTCGCCTACCTGGCCATCCAGCTGGCGATCTTCGGCTTCTTCGGCGCGATCGCCTCGGCCCAGTTCGAGGCCGAGCTCGGGATCAGCCTCTCCTGGTGGGGATGGGCGCTGCTGGCGTGGGCGATCGTCTCCGCGCTGTCGCTGCTCCAGGTCGACATCGGCGCCAAGCTGCTCGGCGTGCTGATGGGCCTGGAGGTCCTCTCCCTGCTCCTCGTCGCCGTGGTCGTGCTGTTCCAGGGCGGCGGCCCCGACGGCCTCGACTTCGCCGCCTCCTTCGCGCCGTCGAACATCTTCGCGGGCGGCTTCGCCGGCTCCGCCGGCATCGCCCTGGCCTTCGCCTTCGCCTCCTACATCGGCTTCGAGGCCACGGCGATCTACGCCGAGGAGACCAAGGACCCCAAGCGCAGCGTCCCGATCGCGACCTACGCCGCCGTCACGCTCATCGCCGTGCTGTTCGCGATCACCTCGTGGGCCGTGGTCAGCGCCGTCGGCAGCGACCACGTGGTCGAGCGCGTCGCCGAGATCTCCGCGATCGAGGGCACCCCGCTCGCCGACCCGGCCGCCGTGCTCTTCTCGGTCGCCGAGGAGTACGTCGGGCACTGGCTGGCCGTGCTGATGAGCTGGCTGGTGATCAGCAGCCTCTTCGCCGGCCTGCTGGCCTTCCAGAACAGCGCCTCGCGCTACTTCTACTCCCTCGGCCGGGCCGGCGTCCTGCCGCGCGCCCTGGACCACGTCAACGGTCGCGGCGCCCCGGCGATGGGCTCGGTGGCCACCTCCGTGGTGACGCTGGCGGTGATCCTGCTCTTCGTGGTCACCGACAAGGACCCGGTGCTCAACCTCTTCTACTGGTTCAGCGCGCTGGCCGTGCTGGCGATCGTGCTCGTCGAGGTCCTGGTCTCGATCGCCGTCATCGTCTACTTCCGCCGCGAGGGCGACCGCCGGTACTGGAACACCGTGATCGCCCCGGCGATCGCCGCCGTCGGCCTGACGCTGGGCGCCTACCTCGTGGCGGCGCGCTTCGGCCTGCTCGCGGGCACCGTCGCGGACGGCGTCGACCCGACCGCCCAGACCTTCGGGCTCTCCGCGCTCGGCTGGACGCTGGTCCTGGCGCCGTTCGCCGTGTTCGCGGTCGGCACCCTGGTCGGCAAGGTGCGCCGCAAGGAGGAGAACGAGGACGCGGTGGCCGACCTGGTCACCTGACCGGACCGACCGCCTCACCGGGGCCCGGGGGTCGCTCGCGCCCCCCGGGCCCCGTCCCGTTCCCACCTCGCCCCAAGCCTTTGTTTGGAACCAAACGATTACCTAGGATGGCCGCATGCGCGTCCTCTTCGTCGCCCACGACCACATGTCGCCAGCAGGCCCCATCGGCGAGCGCTTCGCCCAGCGCGGCTACGAGGTCGTCGTGCACCGCGTGGTGCCCCAGGAGCGCTTCGACACCCCCGGGGTCGAGGCGGACTTCCCCGACTTCACCGAGTACGACGCGGTCGTCGCCCTCGGCGCCCCCTGGTCGGCGTACGACGCGGGCGTCGCCTCCTGGGTCGGCCCCGAGATCGAGCAGCTGCGGCGGGCCGACGCGGCCGGCGTCCCGGTGCTCGGCATCTGCTTCGGCGGCCAGCTGCTCGCCCAGACCCACGGCGGCAGCGTCGGCCGCTCGGACCACCCCGAGATCGGGTGGGTCGAGGTCGAGAGCGACGAGCCCGCGATCGTGCCGGACGGCCCCTGGTTCCAGTGGCACTACGACCGGTGGACGCTGCCCCCGGGCGCCCGCGAGGTGGCGCGCAACGCCGCCGCCTCCCAGGCGTTCGTGCTGCGCCGCAACCTGGCCCTGCAGTTCCACCCCGAGCTGGTCAGCACCACGCTCGAGGGCTGGCTGGGCAACGGCGGCGCCGCCGAGGCGCGCGCCCTGGGCCACCGCACCGACGAGCTGCTCGCCTCGACCGTCGCCACCGACGACCGCAGCCGCGCCCGCGCGCACGCACTGGTCGACGGTTTCCTCGAGCTGGTCGCCGCCGGCGCCGCCGGCCGGGCCGACGCGGTCGTTCTCGGGTGACGTCGGCGACGCTCAGAGCCTGGCCTCACGCCCCCCGGGTGGGGATCGGCGCCGCTCTCACCAGGCGCGTCGCCCCCGCCGACCGACCAGCTCGACGGCTGCACTGACGACGAACGACGCCACCAGTACGCCGGTGACGGCCGCGAAGTCGAACGCTGCCAGGCGGTCCGCGAGCACCCTGCCCAGCCCTGCCGCGCCGACGACACCGACGATCGCGGTGTCCCGGACGCAGATCTCGAACCGGTAGAGCGTGTAGGTCACCAGGTGCCGTGCCGAGGGCGGGCCGACCCCCAGGACCGCCGACACCGACGGCGCGACCCCGGCGTCCCGCAGGGCGTCACGCGGCCGCAGGTCCACGGTCTCCCAGGCCTCGGCCACCAGGCGGGCGAGGATGCCGCCGGTGTAGAGCCCGAGCGCGACGGCCCCGGGGATGATCCCCGGGAAGAGAGCCAGCAGCGCGAGCACGGCCCACACGGTGGGTGGGATCGACCGGAGCACCAGCAGGACGGCCCGGGCCAGGCCCCAGGCCAGCCAGCGCACGGCCCCGACCGATCCGCCGCGTCCGGCACGCGGCCGGCTCGCCCACGGACCGATCACGAGCGTGATCGCGACGGCGATCAGCATCGCCAGCGTGGCCATCGCGATCGTGTCCAGGGAGGCCCCGACCAACGTCGACCAGCCGCCGGGCGGCGGCGCCGGGGGCCACATGTCGGCGAGCAGGCGCGAGGTGAGGGCCCGGGTTCGTTCCGAGAACAGGTTCGCCGGCGACAGCCCGACCCACCACCACGCCGCCGCTGCCACCGGCGGAACCGCCCACAGCGACCAGCGGACCGGCCTGGAGAGCCGTGACGACCTCCGGCCCTCGGCAGGGTCCGACCTCCCCACGACCCAGTCGGCGCAGGTCACGATCGCCAGGTTGCGCCGGACCCGGCTGCTCCACAGCTCGACCAGGGCCGAGAGCACCAGGAGGGCGGTGACGAGGGTCCAGACCTCCTCCCAGTTGCGGGACTGCAGGCTCACGGTGAGCTCGAACCCGAGTCCACCGACGCCTGCGACCCCCAGGACCACCACCGACCGGAGCGCGCACTCGAAGCGATAGAAGGCGTAGGACAGCATCAGCGGCAATGCCTGCGGCAGCAGCCCGTAGGCGAGGGCCGACACCCGCCGGGCGCCGGCGTCGCGCAGCGCCCGCAGCGGGCCGTCGGGCACCGTGTCGAAGGTCTCCCCGAACACCTGGGCGGTCTGCGCCCCGAACGGCACGGCCAGCGCGAGCACGGCGACCAGCGGGTCGAGCCCGAGCACGCTCACGAACAGCAGCGCCCACACCAGCTCGTGGACCGCACGCACGGCAACCAGGGCTCCGCGCAGCAGCAGCCGCAGTGCGCGCACCAGCGGCGGCGGCTGCCGGTCCCAGGCGACGTCGCTGAGCACCAGGCCCCCCGCCACGCCGAGCACCAGCGCACCCAGCGTTCCGAGCAGGGCGAACGCCACGGTCGTCAGCGTGGCGTCGAGCACGATCCGGAGGAACTCGGGGTCCAGCGAGAGGTCGCGGGCGGTCACGACCAGGTCGTCGAGCAGGGCCAGTCCACCGGTGTTGACCACGGCGCCCTCAGGGACCGCGCGCGCGGCCGACCAAGCGAGCAGCGCGAGCAGCGCCGCCCAGGTGAGCAGTCGCCGGCGGAGCACCTCGGCCCCGGTCGTGCGCTGCGGCCGGGCGCGGTCGCCGGCGCGCGGATCGAGCTGCAGGCTCATGCCCGGGCGTAGAGGTCGTGGAGCCGCTGCTGCTCCAGCTCCGCCACCGGTACGTCGAACACGACCATGCCCTCACGCAGCCCGACGGCGCGCGTGCAGTGCTCCTGGGCAAGCAGCGGCTGGTGCAGGCTCACGACCAGGGTCCGCGCCAGGCCGGGGTCGCCGATCAGGCCGAGGACGTGGGCGGCCCCGACCGGGTCCAGGCTCGAGACCGGCTCGTCGGCGAGCACCAGCTCCGGGCACTGCACCAGCAGCCGCGCGATCGCCACCCGCTGCCGCTCACCACCGGAGAGCCGCTCGGTGCGCTCGTGCAGCGCCCAGCCGAGATCGACGCGGTCCAGGGCGTCGCGTACCTCGTCGAGCCCGCGCGGCCACAGCAGCGACCCCAGCGCCCGGCCGGTGCTCCACTCGGCGAGCCGGCCCGCGTTGACGTTGTGGAGGACCCGCACCTGTTCGACGAGCGTCAGCCGCTGGCTGACCGTGCCGATCCGCCGCTGCAGTCGGCGACGCGGGGATCCGGCGAGCCTGGTGATGTCCTGGCCGAACAGCTCCACGGTGCCGCTGGTCGGTGCCAGCGACCCGCCCATCAGGGCCAGCAGGGTGCTCTTGCCAGCCCCGCTCGCTCCGAGGATCGCCACCCGCTCGCCGGCACGGACCTCGAGGTCGATGCCGGCGAGAGCGAGGTGCCGGCCATAGCTCCGGGCGACGTCTCGCAGCCGGATCGGAGGCGGCCCCGCTGGGCGGGGCTCACTCACCCGAGCAGCCCCTGGTCACGGGCCACGTCCTCGATGGTGTCGTAGGCGGAGTTCTCGGTCGGGATGAACCGCTCGGCGCCGAACAGCTCCAGCACCTCCGCGTCGTCGGGGTCGGACGCGTCGAGACCCAGCAGCAGCTCGGTCACGGCTTCCTGCGTGCCCTCCCCGAAGACCTGGTCGACGTCCGGGCGGGCGAGCCAGTGGTAGTCGACGTAGCCGGGCGTCCGCCACAGGACCTCGACCTGGCCGAGGTCCAGCTCGCCGGCATCGACCGTGGCGTGCCATACCTGTTCGTTGACCGCGCCCACCTCGAAGCTGCCGCTGGCGACCGCCTCGATGGTGGCGTCGTGGGACCCGGAGAAGCCGGGAGGACCCTTCAGCTGGCTCTCCTCGAGTCCTGCCTCGGCCATGAAGTGCTGCGGCATGAGCCGGCCCGAGGTGGAGGTCTCGCTACCGAACGTCAGGCTGTGGCCGGCGAGCGTCGCGAGTCCGTCGACGTCGTCGAAGGTCGTCAGGCCCGCGGACTTGTTCGCGATGAAGAGGCTGTGGAAGTCGGCGTCGATGTCGCGCTGGGCGATCGCCGTCGACCCGGGGACCCGGGTCCGGGCCTGGACGCCGGTCAGGCCGCCCATCCACGCTAGCTGGACATCGCCGACCTCGAAGGCACGCACCACCGCGGTGTAGTCGGTGACGGGGCGATACTCCACGTCGAGGCCGATCGCCTCGCCGAACCGGTCCGCGACGGCGGGATAGAGCCGGTTGAGGAACTCCGGATCCTGGTCGGGGATGGCCGAGATGCTCATCGGCCCGGTCGTGCCCGAGTCGGACGAGCCCTCCTCGTTCCCGCCGCAGGCCGTCAGCAGTAGTCCGCCTCCGAGGCCGAGCAGCACTGCCCGACGGGACGGGGTGGCTGGGCGCATGGCAACTCCTCTTGATCGGGGCGGCGGGTCGGGGCTCAGGTCGGTTGCGTGGTCACGGTCTCGATCTCGGTGCTCGTGCGCGGGGTCGGCTTCGCGCTCGCCGTCAGCGCCACGACCGCGATGGCGAGGAAGACCGCCGCGGCGGTGGCATCGCCGCCCAGCAGCGGGTCGCTGAAACCGATCTGGGCGTGCAGCGACACGGCCGCAAGCACCGCCAGCCCGGCCGCTCCGCGGAGAAGTACGACCGCGTGGGTTCGCGTCCCGGCGAGCAGTAGCAGCCCGAGCGCGACCATGACCACCCCGCCGAGCAGGTTGTAGAGGCCCAGGCTGATCGACAGGTCCGTGGAGCGGAGCCCCTCGCCGCGGGCGGCGAGCGGGTCACCGAACGAGCGCAGGGCGCTGTAGCCGCCGACCGCCACGGCCAGCCAGCCCCAGACCGTCGCCAGCGTGCGTCTCGACCCGGTCCCGGACCTGACCGCGTCGACGGCGAGCCAGCGCCCGGCGACCGAGAACAGCAGCAGCACGTGGGCGCCGATCATCAACCAGTAGGACCACGGCCACTCGTTGGGGGCGTAGGCGACCGAGAGGCCGATGGCGAGCGACTGCGCGACTCCGAGCACGGCGGCGAGCCGCACCCATGCACCGGTCAGCAGCATCACCGCGAGAGCAGTCTCCACCACCAGCACGCCCCAGCCGAAGACCGCGATATTGGGCAGCACCAGGTTCTCGACCAGCCAGCTGTACGGCGGCAGCACCGGGTGGTCGACGGCGTGCGCCGTGAAGTGGTACAGCCCGCTGTCGGTGGACTCGCCGAACCCCGGCGGCCGCTTCCAGGCGACGTTGTAGAGCCACATCAGTCCCAGCAGGACCCGCAGAAACGCCGCCGCTGCGGCATGCCCGCGAGGTTGCTCGTCGTCGGCGGGGGCCAGCAGCCAGGAGACCGTCGCGGCCGGGCTCAGGCGCATCGGAAGACCTCCCTGCCGGTCCGCGCTGCCGCGTCCTGCACCGCCATCGTGTCGCGGACCACGCCGAACACCTCTGCCAGCGGCAGCGGGGAGTCGGCGATCCGCAGGTGGGGGTTGGTGACGGCCACCGGGTGCCACCAGGCGCCGTCCGCGGTGAGGGTGGGCTCCGGTTCGAGCGTGTCGATCGAGACGTGCACGCCGGTCTCGGCGTAGCCCTCCTCCGCCACCGGCCGGATCACGCGGTCCTCCCGCGCGATTCCGACGTCGTCGAGGCGCCGGTGCAACGCGGCGACCCCCTCGGGGTCCTCGTCGAAGAGGGTGGCCGCGATGCGCACCCGGAACCCCAGCGACCGGGCCAGCTCGATGCCGCTCACCGCCCGCTCCCACGACCCCGCGCCTCGTTGCCGGTCGTGGATCTCGGAGGTGGCGGAGTCGAGGCTGACCTGCAGCACGATCTCGCGGTCGAGTGCTTCCAGGGTGTCGCGCCGGCGGCCCCGCCCGAAGATCATCGCGTTGGTCAGCAGGGTGCGTTCGAGCCCGACCGCCGCGTCCAGCAACCGACCCAGATCGGGGTGCATGAACGGCTCTCCCCCGGTGAGGAGCACCTCCCGGCCGCCCATGGCGGCGAACTCGGCGTACACCTCCGCGGCGACGGCGGGGTCGAACCGGCGGGCCTCCGCGCGGGGTGAGGACTTGGCGCAGCAGTAGTGGCACGCGAGGTTGCAGTCGAAGTTCGTGTAGAGCCACAGCCGCTGACCCACCGGGGTGCGCTCGCCCTGGCTGAACACCGTGGTCTGCCCGGTGTCCGCGGCCTTGCCCACCGCGAACCACCACGGCCCGTCGCCAGACTCCGCCAGCTGCGCCACCACGTCGTGCCCGACGAGGTCGGCCCACACCGGCAGGTCGGTGACCACGCTCTCCTGGGCACTCCGCACGCCGAGCAGCTGACCTGGTTCGAGCCGCCGCATGGCGCGCGTGATCAGCAACAGCAGACCACCGCCGCAGTCCATGTCGCCGCCGTCGACCAGCGTCACCAGCTCCCCGAGCTGGGCCGGAGCTCCCGTCGGATCCGCGATACCGACCATGAGCCGACCCTAAGGCGATCCGCCGAGTGCGGTCATTACGAGTCGATGACGGTCCGCCGAGAAGCGGCACCGCCCCCTCCGCCGTCCGCGGCTAGTCTCGGTCCATGGCCGACCCGCATCGCCCCGAGACCGCGGCCGACCGCAGCGCCTACTGGGAGGACGTCCACCACGACAAGCCCCAGGACGGGGTGTCGTGGTGGCAGTCGGTGCCCGGTCTCTCGCTCGGGCTCGTGGACCGGAGCGGCGTCGCCACCGGCCGACCGATCATCGACGTCGGCGCGGGTTGGTCGACGCTCGTCGACCACCTGGTCCAGCGGGGCTACACGGACCTGACCGCCGTGGACCTGTCCACTACCGCGCTGCGAATGGTGCGCGACCGGATCGGTCCGGCCGGAGACGACGTGGTGCTGCAGGTCGCCGACGTCCTCGACCTGAACATGGGACGCCGCTACGCGCTGTGGCACGACCGTGCGGTCTTCCACTTCCTCACCGAGGCCGACGAGCGCGAGGACTACCTCGCCTCCCTGCGGCGCTCGCTCACCGACGACGGCTGGCTGGTCGTCGCCACCTTCGGCCCCGACGGGCCCACGACCTGCAGCGGCCTGCCGATCGTCCGCTACACCCACGAGCAGCTCGCCGCCGAGTTCCCCGACTTCGAGCTGATCGACACCGCCGGCGAGGACCACCTCACCCCGTGGGGCACCAACCAGCAGTTCACCGCGGTGCTGATGCGCCGATCCACGCCGCACCTCCAGTCCTGAGACCGGTCCGCGCCGGCGGTCTCAGCCCTCGCCGGCGATGAACGCGCGGACGGAGTCGGCCACCAGCTGCACCGCGATCGCGGAGAGCAGCAGGCCGGCGATCCGCGTGACCAGCAGGACGCCGCCCTCACGGATCACCCGCAGGATCGGCAGCGAGTAGCGCATCGCGAGCCACAGTGAGACGTGCACCAGCACGATCCCCAGCGCGACCGCGACCACGTCGGCGCCGTCGTCGATGCCGCGCACGAAGAGCATCACCGCCACGATCGCGCCCGGCCCGGCCAGCAGCGGCGTGCCCAGCGGCACCAGCGCCACGTTGACGTCCTGGTGCGCGACCGCCTCCTCCTCCTTGCCGGTCAGCAGCTCCAGCGCGACCAGCAGGAGCAGCAGACCTCCGGCGCCCTGCAGCGCGGGCAGCGAGATGTGCATGTACTGCAGGATCTGCTGGCCGAAGAAGGCGAACAGCGTGATCACCAGGAAGGAGACCGCCACCGCCTGCCAGGCCGCCCGGCGGGCGGTCTCCTGGCTGCGGCCCGCGGTCAGCGACAGGAAGATCGGCACCGTGCCGACCGGGTCCATGATCACGAACAGGGTCACGAAGACCTCGGTGAGCAGCACCCAGTCGACGATGCTCACCGCGCCACCTCCCCCGCCGGCGTCTCCGCCGGTCCCGCCGGGGCCCGACCCGCCAGCTCCTGGATCCGCTCCCACATCGCGGGAGCGGTGGTCTCGCAGCCCAGGTCGTGGCCGACCTTCCCGGTGCCGTGGTGGTCGCTGGAGCCGGTGACCACCATCCCCAGGTCGTCGGCGATGCCGCGCAGCTCCCGGCGCTGCTCCGGGTCGTGGTCGAGGTGGTCCACCTCGAGGCCGGCCAGCCCGCCGGCCGCGAGTCCGGCGATCGCGTCCCGCCCCAGCACCCGCCGCGAACCGCGCCCCCAGGGGTGCGCGAGGACCGGTACGCCGCCGGCGGCGCGGACCAGCGCGATCGCCGCGCCGAGGTCCGCGGCGTAGCGGTCGACGAAGGCCGGTCCGCCCTCGGCCAGGTACTCCGCGAACGCCTGGTCCCGGTCGGCGACCACGCCGAGCCGCACCAGCAGGTCGGCCACGTGCGGACGCCCGGGGGCCACCGCGGGCCCGGTCGCCTCCGCCAGCGCCTCGGCGGTCGCCGGGATGCCCAGGTCACGCAGCCGGGCCAGCATGCCCGGCACCCGGTCCTCGCGCCCCGCCACGATCCGCGCCAGCTCGGCCTGCAGCGCCGGGTCCAAGGCGTCGGGCAGATACGCCAGCAGGTGCACCCCGACGCCGTCGTACCGGGTCGAGATCTCGATGCCGGGCACCACCCGGATCTCGACCTCCTCGCCGGCTCGCAGCGCCTCGTCCCAGCCCGCGGTGGTGTCGTGGTCGGTGAGGGCCAGCACGTCCAGGTCCGCCCGCGCCGCGGCGCGGACCAGCTCCGCCGGGCTGGCGGTCCCGTCGCTCACGTCCGAGTGCGCGTGGAGGTCGATCCGCACGCCAGTGATCGTAGGACCGCCGGCGCTCACCATGACGGCGCCGGGCCGCCGAACGGCAGCGCGAGCAGCTGGGGGCCGGCCGCGGAGGCGTCGCGCAGGATCCACTCCTCGCGCAGCATCAGGATCGCCGACGCGGGGCGGAGCACCAGCCACAGCCAACGGCCCTCGGCCTCGCCGGCCAGCACCGAGCGGTCCCACTCGCCGTGCGAGCCGCTGGTGGAGACCGGCCACAGCGCGACCGGGTAGGTCTCCAGCTTGATCCGCACCTCCGGCGGCGCGACGCCGAGGGCCTGCTCGCCGTCGGCCCACGGCCCCGCGGGCGCGCTGGCCGTGCCCGCGTCCAGCCCGGCCACCCGCGCCCCCAGGCCGGTGCCGGCCTCCTCGCTGATCACCATCACGTCGACCGGTCCGTCCAGCGCGCTGCTGCCGGAGACGCAGGCCATCGTCGCCCGGGCGCCGACCCCCGGGTCGTCACCCGCGACGACGGCGAAGTCGGTGACGCTCCAGCCGGGGCCGAGCGGCCACGGCAGGTACGTCGGGAAGGAGCCGGCGCGCGCGAGGTGGGCGACGAAGCCGTCGTACGAGGCGTGCTCGGGGCGCCACACCGGCACCACCTCGCCGTGCTCGGGGCAGGACCACGCGCCGTCACCGGTCTCGGCGATCGGCGCGGCACAGCGCGGGCAGCCGGCGCGCAGCGTCTCGGCCATGCCCGACACGGTCCTGCGCGGCGCGCCGCACGTCAAGCGTTCAGGCGTTCCAACGCAGCACCACGGGCGCCTCGCGCTCGTAGCCGAGGATCGAGACGGTCGCGGTGTCGAGGCGCAGGTATCGCCCCGAGGACGCCGGCAGGCCCAGCCACCGCGCCGCGAGCACCCGCAGCGAGTGCCCGTGCGCGAAGACCAGCGTGCGCCCGCCGGCCGCCCGCGCGGCGGCGACCACCCGGTCCAGCCGGGCCGCCACCTCCGCGGCGGTCTCGCCACCGGGAGCGGCGTCGTCCCAGACGCTCCACCCCGGCACCGACTCCCGGATGTCGGCGGTGGTCCGCCCCTCGTAGGTGCCGTAGCTCCACTCGGCGAGGTCCTCGTCCACCGTGGCGTCGGCGAACCCGGCCAGCACCGCGGTGCGGCGGGCGCGCAGCCGCGGGCTGGTCAGCACGCGGTCGAACTCCTGGTCCGCCAGGCGCGGAGCGAGCGCCCGCGCCGCCTTCTCCCCCTCCGGGAGCAGCGGCAGGTCCGTCACCGAGGTGTGCCGACCGGTCGTGCTCCACTCCGTCGGCCCGTGCCGGACCAGCCACAGCTGCGTGGTCGGGTTGTCGTCGGCCATCGGGTGCCCTCCTCGCTCCTGGCCCTCGCCAGGTCCGCAACTGGTCCGTGGCGGCGGTCCAGCGCGATCTGCTCCCTCCCGCGCGTACCGGCCACGCCCCCGTCCCCAGCGTGTCAGGATCGGCGCCGTGAGTCTTGCCCGCAACCGCATGGCGGTCGCCGCCGCGTTCGCCGCGCAGGGAATGGTCTTCATCAGCCTGACCACCCGCCTGCCCGACATCAAGGAGCGCTGGGACTTCAGCGAGCTCGACGTCTCGGCGACGCTGCTGGCGATCGTGCTGCTCGCCGGCGCCGGCTCGGTGCTCACCGAGCGGCTGGCGCACCGCCTGGAGAGCGCGCTGCTGCTGCGCGCCGGGCTGGTCGGCATCGGGCTCGGGATGCCGCTCATGGTGGCCGGGCCCGACCTCGCGGTCTACTGGCTGGGCGTGGTCGTGTACGGCGTCGCGCTGGGCGTCGTCGACGCCACCACCAACATGCAGGCGGTCGCCCTGGAGCACGCCTACGGGCGCCCGATCCTGCCGTCCTTCCACGGCGGCTGGACGCTCGGCGGCCTGGTCGGCGCGGGGCTGACGCTGGCGATGGCCGGGCTGCCGCTGGGCGCCACCGCCGCGCTCGCGCTGGTGCCGCTGGCCTGCGCGGCGCTGCCGTTCCTGCGGCGCGACACCCACCCCGGCGGGCCCGAGTTCGTCGGCGGCATGGAGGCCTCGCCCGTGCCGTGGCGCCCGATCGTCCTGGTCGGCGCCGGCATGGTGATCTTCTACATGGTCGACACCGCCTCCCAGACCTGGGGCGCGGTCTACCTCGACGAGGTCTTCGACGCCCCCTCCCGCTGGGTCGCCCTGGCCACGCTGCCCTACCTGCTGGCCAGCCTGGTGACCCGCCTGGCGGGCGACCGGCTGGTGGCGGCGTACGGCGCCGTGCCGGTGCTGCGGACCGGCGCGGTGGTCGCCTGCGGCGGTCTGGCGCTGGTCACCTTCGCCCCGACCTGGCCGCTCGCGGTGCTCGGCTTCACCGTGGTCGGCCTCGGCGTCTCGGTGGTGGCGCCGCTCAGCTTCTCCGCGGCGGCGGTGATCGCCGGGGGCGACGCGACGGGCGCGGCGCCCGACCGTCGCCGCGTGGACGCGGTGATCGCCCGGTTCAACCAGTTCAACTACGTCGGCGGGCTGCTCGGCGCGGTGCTCACCGGGGTCGTCGGGCAGAACCAGCTGCGGCTCGGCTTCTGCGTGCCGATGGTGCTGGTGCTCGCCCTGTGGCCGCTGGCCCGGCACTTCGCGGCGATCCGCACGGGAACCGCGACGCCGGTGCCCGCGTCGGAGGGTGCATGAGGACCTTCCCCGGACGGCGGCACCGCCGGCACCGCCGGCGCCTGGCGGCGGGAGCGCTGGCGGTGGCGCTGGCGGTGGCGCTGGGGCTCGGGGCGTCGGGCTGCGGGGGCGGCGACGAGACGGCGACCGACACGAGCGGCTCCGCGACCCCGGCGAGCACCGGGACGACCACCGGGACGACGGGCGTGCCGACCACCGACGGGCCCTTCACCGCCCAAGACTACACCTACCGCCTCGAGGTGATCTGCTTCTGCCCGATCGCCGGCCCGGTCGAGGTGACGGTCCGCGACGGCGAGGTGGCCAACGCCGTCGTGCTGCGCGGCCCCGAGAAGGGCCAGCAGGCGCCGGAGTTCTACCGGCTCACCATCGCCGACATCGTCGCCGAGTCCGAGAACGAGGCCAACGACGAGGTGAAGGTGGTCCAGCCCGCGGGGCAGGCGTGGCCCAACCGGGTCTCGATCGACCGCGACCGGCGTGCCACCGACGACGAGATCACCTACCTGGTCCGCGACGTCCGCATCGACGGTTGAGGCCGTCCCGAGCGCCGGGTCGGGGTCGTGTGCCTGAGGCATCGCCCAGGCGGGCTCTCAGGCACACGACCCGCGGCCGGAGCTCGGCCCATCCGACTCAGCGGGGAACGAGCGCCCAGTAGTCGAGGTCGAGCAGCACGCCGGCGGCGTACTTGCCGTCCTCGCCGCGCAGCGTCATCGACTCGTCGCGCCCCTTGGTCGCCACCAGCCGCAGGCGCAGCGCGCCGACGCCGGGCGCAGGGGTCTCGGCCCTGTCCAGCACCTCGGACCAGGCGTAGACGGTGTCCCCGGCGAACGCCGGCGCCACGTGGGAGCCGCCGTTGATCGCGGCGACCAGCTGGGCGTTGGCCAGGCCGTTGAAGGAGAGCGCGCGGGCCAGCGAGATCACGTGGCCGCCGTACACCAGGCGGTTGCCGTCGGGGCGGGCCTCGGTGTTGAAGTGCACCTTCGCCGTGTTCTGCCACAGCCGGGTGGCCATCATGTGCTCGGCGTCGGTGAGGGTGACGCCGTCGACGTGGTCGATCCGCTCCCCGACCGCGTAGTCGTCGAAGCGGTGCGGCTCCCCCGCCGCCGCGAAGTCGTACGACGAGAAGTCGAGCCCCGCGGGCAGGACCAGGTCGTCGGCGGCGACGTGCGAGGCGAGCTCCGGCAGCACGGTCTCGGGCGCCGGGGCGTCCTGGTCGCGCTTGTGCACCATCACCCAGCGGCACCAGTCGATGGCGACCTCGCCGCGCTGGTTGGTGGCGGTGGAGCGGACGTACACGACGCCGGAGCGCCCGTTGGAGTTCTGCTTGAGGCCGATCACCTCGGAGCGGGTGGCCAGGGTGTCGCCGGGCACCACCGGCCGGTGGAAGCGCAGCTCCGCGTAGCCGAGGTTGGCGACCGCGTTCAGCGAGATGTCGGGGACGGTCTTGCCGAAGGCGACGTGGAAGCCGATCAGCTCCTCGACCGGGTGCGGGTCCAGCCCGACCGCGGCGGCGAACGCCGCCGACGACGGCACCGCGAACCGGGTCGGGTACAGGGCGCCGTACAGCGCCCGGTCGCCCTCGGTGACGGTGCGCGGCGTGGCGTGCTCGATCACCTGACCGACGGTGAAGTCCTCGAAGAAGTTGCCCGGGTTCGTCTTGGTCACGGGCCGCATTGTGCCTGCCCGGGCGGGCGCCCCCGGGGCCGGTCCACGTCGGCGGTCGCTCAGGAGCCCCCGCCGCCGGCCTTGCGCCGGTGCATCTTGGGGGCGCCGCCGACCACCTCGGAGCCGTGCGCCTTCTCGCGCACCGGGCCGTCGGCGTGGACCCCGCGCTCCCGCTGGTTCTTGTGGTCGAGCGCCTCGCGCATCCGGGCCTTGGTATCGGCCTGCGGGTCCTGACCCGGGTCGGTGTTCTCGGGCATCGCCGCTCCTCTCCCTGGGGTTCGCCCACCGTCGCACGGACGCCGGTGCGGACGAAAGGGATTAACGGTGTCCGTGGCAGGGTGGACGCCGCGGGCGGCGGTCCTACCCACCGGTAGAGTCGGCCCGGTCGTCCTCGCGCGGACGCCGACGCGACCGCCACCGGAGTGAAAGGGAACCGATGCCACAGCTGTGCCAGACCGAGGGCCTCACCGAGGACCAGACCGAGATCCTCAAGGCGGTACGGACGTTCGTCAACGAGCAGATCATCCCGGTCGCCCAGGAGCTCGAGCACGCCGACGAGTACCCGACCGAGATCATCGAGGGTCTCAAGGAGCTCGGCGTCTTCGGCCTGATGATCCCCGAGGAGTACGGCGGCCTCGGCGAGTCCCTGCTCACCTACGCCCTCTGCGTGGAGGAGATCGCGCGCGGCTGGATGAGCGTCTCCGGCGTCATCAACACCCACTTCATCGTGGCCTACATGCTGATGCAGCACGGCACCGAGGAGCAGAAGCAGAAGTACCTGCCCCGGATGGCCGCCGGCGAGGTCCGCGGCGCGTTCTCCATGTCCGAGCCGGGCCTGGGCTCCGACGTCTCCGCCGTCTCCACCAAGGCGACCCGCCTCGAGGACGGCTCCTACTCGATCACCGGCCAGAAGATGTGGCTGACCAACGGCGGCACCTCCACCCTGGTCGCGCTGCTGACCAAGACCGACGAGGGCGCCGACTCGGTCTACAAGAACATGACCACCTTCCTCGTCGAGAAGGAGGCCGGCTTCGGCGAGACCGCCCAGGGCGTCACCGTGCCGGGCAAGATCGACAAGATGGGCTACAAGGGCGTCGAGACGACCGAGCTCATCCTCGAGGACCACCGGATCGCGGCGGACCAGATCCTCGGCGGCGAGCCGGGCAAGGGCTTCTTCCACATGATGGACGGCGTCGAGGTCGGCCGGGTCAACGTCGCCGCCCGCGCCTGCGGCCTGGCCTGGCGCGGCTTCGAGCTCGGCATCGCCTACGCCCAGCAGCGCAAGACCTTCGGCAAGAGGATCGCCGACCACCAGGCGGTGCTGTTCCGGATCGCCGAGATGGCCACCAAGGTCGAGACCGCCCACACGATGATGGTCCGCGCCGCCCGCCTCAAGGACACCGGCCGCCGGATGGACGTCGAGGCAGGCATGGCCAAGATGGTCGCCTCCGAGTACGCCAACGAGGTCGTCGAGGACTCCTTCCGGATCCACGGCGGCTACGGCTACTCCAAGGAGTACGAGATCGAGCGCCTCATGCGCGAGGTGAAGTTCATGCTGATCGGCGAAGGCACCTCGGACATCCAGAAGATGATCATCGGCCGTAGCCTGCTCAAGGAGTACCAGCAGCGTTGAGCGAGGTCAGCCGGGAGGCAGCGGTGAGCGGGGAGCGTCGGACCCTCCACATCCACATCGGCACGCCCAAGAGCGGGACGACGTTCCTGCAGGGGGCGCTGTCGACCAACCGCAAGCTGCTCCGCCGCGCGGGGTTCCTCTACCCGGGCCGCAACCCGGGCCACTTCGAGGAGGCGATGAGCCTCCGCGAGAGCGGCTTCCGCGGCCACTGGCACCCGCGCGCCGAGGGCGCGTGGGGCCGCGTGGTCGAGGAGGTGCACGGGTTCGACGGCCCGGCGCTGATCTCCCACGAGATCCTCGGCAGCTCCGACCGGACCACGCTGGAGCGGGCGCGGGACTCCTTCCCCGACCACGACGTGACGATCGTGATCACCTGCCGCGACCTCGGCCGCCAGCTGCCGGCGGTCTGGCAGGAGGGGATCAAGAACGGCAACGTCGGCCGCTACGCCGACTTCCTCGGCGCGGCCTTCGACGGCTGGGAGGGGGCGTCGACCCGGCACGGTGTGTGGGGGGCGCAGAACGTGGCCGCGCTGGCCGACCACTGGGGCCAGGTCTTCGGCCACGACAAGGTGACGCTGGTGACCGTCCCGCCGTCGGGCTCCGACCCGGACGCGCTGTGGCAGCGGTTCGCGGCCGCGGTCGGCCTGCCGGACCTGCAGTACGCCGTGGCGGACACCCCCGGGAACCCGTCCCTGGGCACGGTGGAGACCGAGCTGCTCCGCCGGGTCACGACCGCCCTGCCCGACGACCTGCCCTGGCCGCAGCACTCGCGGCTCGTGAAGCGCCGCTTCGCCCAGCGCCGCCTGGTCCGGTTCCGCGAGGGCGGCATGCTCGGCGTACCCGAGGATCGGCAGCAGCCGCTGCGCGAGATGTCGGACGCGATCGTCGAGGACCTGCGCGCGCACGGCTACGCGCTGCACGGCGACCTCGCGGACCTCGAGCCCAGCTTCCGCGCCGACGGCACGCTGCCCGACGAGGTGGGCGACGGCCAGCTGCTGGCGCTGGCGCTCCACGTGCTGGTCTCGATGATCCTGGAGGACCCCCGGACGACGCGGCAGCGCCCCGGTGCGCCGTCCGGGCAGCGGACGGCCTCGCCTGCGGGCGACGGCTCGCAGGGCCATGCCCTGGGGCGGGCGCTGGCCCGCGTCCGGCGCGTGGGGCGGTCCTGACGCCCGGATGCGAGGATGACCGCGTGACCCGGGTCTTCCTCCACGTCGGCACGCGCAAGAGCGGCACCACCTACCTCCAGCGGTCGCTGCGGCGCTCCTTCGACGCCCTGGCCGAGCAGGGCGTCAACCTGCTCTACCCGGACCGCGACGAGCACGCGCGGCACCAGGTGGTGCCGCTGCGGCGCGCCGCCTCCGGCGACCCGGACGCCACCGCGACCGCGGAGGCGGCGGTCGCCGACCTCGCCGGCTGGATCCGCGAGCGGCCGACGATGACGCACGTCCTCACCAACGAGGACCTCGGCGAGCTGCCGCGCCGCTCGGTCGACCTCCTGCTCGACGGCCTCGCGGAGTTCGAGGTGCACCTGGTGCTCACGGCGCGCCACTGGGGCCGCACGCTGCCGTCCGAGTGGCAGCAGTGCATGAAGCAGCGCGACACCGTCACCTACACCGAGTTCCTCACCGCCGCCCGGGACCGCACCCGCGGCGCGCGGCGGTTCCTCGCCCGCCAGGACGTGCCGGGCATGCTCGACCGGTGGGGCGGGCGCCTGCCCCGCGAGCGGGTGCACGTCATCGCGGTGCCCCCGCCCGACCGGGCCGAGGACACGCTGGTCGACCTCTTCTCCGGCCTCGTCGGCTTCGACCCCGCCACCCTGCAGGTGCCGGACGAGGCGGCGAACCAGTCGATCTCGCTGCCGCAGGCGGAGATGCTGCGCCGCGTCAACATCGAGCTCGACGGGCGGATGCGCGGCGACGCCTACAGCCGCGGCGTGCGCGAGTGGCTGGCCCGCAAGTGCCTGATGCGGCAGGAGCGCAGCTCGGTGCGGCTCCCGGCGGAGCACGTCGAGTGGTGCGCCGCCGCGACCCGCGAGCAGTACGACGGCATGCTGGCCCGCGAGGTGGACCTGATCGGCAACCCCGCCGACCTCGTCATGGACGCCGCCGGGACCACCGGCCCCGACCGCGTCGAGCCCGACCAGGGCGACGTGCTCGCGACCGCGGTGGCGACGATCGCCGACCTGACCGAGGCGCGGTGGAACGAGGTCCAGCAGCTGCGCCGCCAGCTGGCCGACGTCACCGCCGAGCGCGACGCGCTGCAGGGTCGCGGCCCCCGCTCGCTGGTCCCCCGGGTCCGCCGCCGGCTGGGCACGACCGCGCGCCGGGTGCGCGGACGCGTCGGCCGGGCCTGACGCCCGGCGCGGTCGGCGCAGGGTCCCGGGCGCAGCACCACCGACCCGATACCGTTCGGGCTGTGAGTGCCACCCCGTCGCGTGTCTATGCCGCCCGGCTGGTGGGCCTGCCGATCTTCGACCCTCAGGGTGACCAGGTCGGGAAGGTCCGCGACCTGGTGGTCACCATCCGCAGCGAGACCGCCCAGCCCCGCGTGCTCGGCCTGGTCGCCGAGGTGTTCGGCCGCCGCCGGATCTTCGTGCCGATGACCCGGGTGACCAACATCGACTCCGGGCAGGTCTACACCACCGGACTGCTCAACATGCGCCGCTTCGAGCAGCGCTCGACCGAGACCCTGGTGATCGGGCAGATGCTCGACCGGACGGTCACCATCAAGCCCGGCGGGGTCACCGGCACCGTGTACGACGTCGCGATGGAGCGGGCCCGCACCCGCGACTGGGTGCTCAGCCGGGTCGCCGTCCGCGAGCCCAGCAAGGGGTTCCGCCGCCGCGGCCAGACCCACGTCGTGGAGTGGGACGAGGTGCAGGGGCTCGCCACCCGCGACGAGGGCCAGGGGGCGACCCACCTGATCGCGGCGCTCAACGACATGCGCCCCGCGGACGCGGCGAGCATCCTGCACGACCTGCCCACCGAGCGGCGTACCGCCGTCGCGCTGGCGCTGGACGACGAGCGGCTCGCCGACGTGCTGGAGGAGCTGCCCGACGAGGACCAGGTCGAGATCCTCGAGGTCCTGGACTCCGAGCGGGCCGCCGACGTGCTCGAGGAGATGTCGGCGGACGACGCGGCCGACCTCGTCGCCGACCTCCCGCCGGAGACGCAGGAGATCCTGCTCCGGTTGATGGAGCCGGAGGAGGCCGAGGACGTCCGGCGGCTGATGAAGTACGTCGAGAACACCGCCGGCGCGATGATGACGCCCGAGCCGGTGATCCTCGGCCCGGACGCCACGATCGCCGACGCGCTGGCCCACGTGCGCCACCCCGACCTCACCCCGTCGCTGGCGGCGATGGTCTACGTCTGCCGGCCGCCGCTGGAGACGCCTACCGGCAAGCTGCTCGGCATCGCCCACATCCAGCGCCTGCTCCGCGAGCCTCCGTCGACGCTGGTCGCGGGCGCGCTCGACGAGTCGCTGGAGCCGGTGCGGCCCGAGGCCAGCATCGACGAGGTCGCCGCGCACCTGGCGACCTACAACATGGTCGCGGCCCCCGTGGTCGACGAGAACGGCCGGCTGCTGGGCGTGGTCACGGTCGACGACCTCCTGGACCACATGCTGCCCGAGAACTGGCGCGAGCGGCAGCCGCGCGCGGAGGAGGGCAGCCGTGGCTGAGGGACAGCGCAGCGAGCGCCTGGACACGCCGACCTCCGCGCACCGGCAGCTGGTGCCGCGGCCCAGCTACAACTCCGACGCGTTCGGGGTCTTCGCCGAGCAGTTCGCGCGGTTCATGGGCACCGCGACCTTCCTGCTGTGGATGACGGTCTTCGTCGCGATCTGGATCGGGTGGAACGCGCTGGCGCCCGGCGAGGCGCGCTGGGACGACTACCCCTACATCTTCCTGACGCTGATGCTCAGCCTCCAGGCGTCGTACGCCGCCCCGCTGATCCTGCTCGCGCAGAACCGCCAGGAGGCCCGGGACCGGGTCATCGCGGAGCAGGACCGGCAGGCCGACGCGCGGGCCCACGCCGACATGGAGTTCCTGGCCCGCGAGGTCGCCTCGCTGCGGATGTCGGTCGGCGAGATGGCCACCCGCGACTACCTGCGCTCGGAGCTGAAGGCCCTGCTGGCCGAGCTCGACGAGCGGGCCGAGATGCGCGGCCCCGGCCCCGCCGGGCGGGGTGCGGCGTCTCACGGCGACGGCGACGACGGACGCTCGCCAGGCACTGCCTAGACTCGGGGCCGTGAGTACGTCCCACGCCGTCCCGTCCGTCGAGCAGGTGACCGCCGCCCTGGCGACGGTCAACGACCCCGAGATCAAGCGACCCATCACCGACCTGGGCATGGTCGAGTCGGTCGAGGTCCGCGAGGACGGGGTGGTCGACGTGCGGGTGCTGCTGACCGTGGCCGGCTGCCCGCTCAAGGACACCATCAACCGCGACGTGACCGCGGCCGTGCGCGCCCTCGACGGCGTGACCGAGGTGCGCATCGACCTCGGCGTGATGAGCGCCGAGCAGCGCTCCGGCCTGCACGAGCAGCTGCGCGGCGGCCAGGCCCAGCGGGAGATCCCGTTCGCCCAGCCCGGGTCGCTGACCAAGGTCTTCGCGATCGCCTCCGGCAAGGGCGGCGTCGGCAAGTCCTCGGTGACCGTCAACCTGGCGATCGCCCTGGCCAACGCCGGGCGCAAGGTCGGCCTCGTCGACGCCGACATCTACGGCCACTCCGTGCCGGCCATGCTGGGCGTCGCCGACGCGCGGCCCACCCAGGTCGACGACCTGATCATGCCCGTGCCGACCCCGTCGGGCGTCTCGGTGATCTCGATCGGCATGCTCAAGCCGCGACGCGACCAGGTCGTCGCCTGGCGCGGACCGATGCTCGACCGCGCGCTGGTGCAGATGCTGGCCGACGTCTACTGGGGCGACCTGGACGTGCTCCTGCTCGACCTGCCGCCGGGCACCGGCGACATCGCGATCTCGATGGGCCAGCACCTGCCTGGCGCCGAGGTGGTCGTGGTGACCACGCCGCAGGAGGCCGCCGCCGAGGTCGCCGAGCGCGCCGGCACCATGGCGTCGATGATGCACCAGCGGGTGGTCGGCGTCGTCGAGAACATGAGCTACCTCCCCTGCCCGCACTGCACGGCCGAGGGCAAGGACCACCGCCTGGACGTCTTCGGCACCGGCGGCGGCGACCGGGTGGCCGAGACGCTGTCGGCGCGGTTCGGCTACGACGTGCCGCTGCTGGGACGGATCCCGCTCGACACCGCGCTGCGCGAGGGCGGCGACGCCGGCAAGCCGATCGTCGAGTCCGACCCGACCGCGCCGGGCGCGGTCGCGCTGGGCGAGATCGCCGACCGGCTCGGCGGCCGCGGCCGCGGCCTGGCCGGCATGCAGCTCGGCCTCACCCCGAGCAACCGGTTCTGAGCCGGGCCTGACCGGGGGGCAGCGACGTGTTCGGAATCGGCTTCGCCGAGCTGGTGGTGATCGCCTTCGTGGCGGTGGTCGTCTTCGGGCCCGACCGGCTCCCCGGCCTGGCCCGGCAGGCCGCCCAGCTGGTCAAGCAGGTACGCCGGTTCGCCGACAGCGCCCGCGACGAGCTGCGCTCCGAGCTCGGACCGGAGTACGCCGACCTCGAGCTGCAGGACCTCGACCCGCGGCGGATCGTGCGCAAGCACATCGCCGAGGCGATGGCCGACGACGACGAGGAGACGGGCAGCCCCGCGGCGCGGGTCACCATGACCCTGCCCCCGGGCGAGCAGCCGCCGTTCGACGACGAGGCCACCTGACCCGCGGGTCGCCGTGCGCCACCCACGAGTCGCGTGGGAGGTGTCAGCCGCGACTCTGGGCGGCCGCGAGGGCGTGGAACGCGACCAGCGTCATCCGCCGCTCCTCGCCGACCGCGATCTCGCAGAAGTCCTGACCCACGCGGCGCAGCGTCCCGTCGTACCGCCGGCCGTCGCGCAGGTGCAGCACGCAGCGCTCGCCGACGTCGGCGAGGCGGCGCAGGGCCGAGCCGAGACCCAGCCGGGTGACGGGCGACCAGGCGACCTCGGGGACCGCGCGCACCGACGCGCCCTCGACAGCTCCGACGGCGCCCTGGCTGATCACCCAGTCGTGCTCGCCCGAGCCGACGAGGAGCCAGCCGTCCGCGACCCGCTCGAGGGTGCCGGCGACGCGCCCGACACCCGTGACGGCGATGGAGACCTCGCTGCCGACGGTCGCCATCAGCCGGCTGGCGAGGGAGACCTGCTGGTACTCCGCGCGCCCGCGGTCCGCGATCTCCTCGTCGCGGTCGGCCGCGGCGAGCGCGCCCGCCTGGTGCTCGAGGTCGTCGAACAGCGCGAAGAGATCGTCCTCCCAACCCATGGCACCACCTTCCCAGACGAGGGGTCGCGAACCTGCATCCACCGGCCGATCGGCGGCCGGACCGAACGGTCCGGCGCCGCTCATCCCCCGCTGGTGCGCAGCGCCACCGTCGCCATCTCGCCGGAGAACCCGAACCGGTCGTCGGTGTAGACGAAGACCGCGCACGCCTCGTCACCCTGGATCCGCAGCCGCTCCGCCGAGCTGTCGGACGTGCCCCACCACAGGCGGGGGTAGGGGTTCTTGGGCAGCTCGTCGCACGTCCCGGAGAAGGCGCCCAGGCGGAGGGTGTAGCCCGCCTCGTGCGTCACCGGGATGCTGAACTCCCGGTTGCCGAGGTACGTCGGCTGCCCGACCACCGGCGCGGGCGGCGCCGGCACCTCGAGGGTCACCGACGTGGGGTCGCTCGCCGCGCCCCACCGGGAGACGGCGAGGTAGGTGACGCACATCGTCGTCGCCGCGACCGGGACCGCCACCTCGGACCCGCGCGACACCAGCCACGCCGGGTCGTCGCCCGCACCCGACGGCGTCACGCAGGTGGCGGGGTCGGCGCCGTCAACGTACGCCTCGAGGTGGTCGCCGGCCCAGGAGGCGTCCAGCAGCCAGCGCTGCCGACCGTCGGGCCCGGCGGCGAGGCGGGGGTTCGTGATCTGCGGCGGGCCGAGCTCCTCCTGGAAGCGCTCCAGGACGGCCGTCTCCGCCGGCTGTCCGCCGCCGACGCGGTTGACCGCGCTGACGGCGTAGCAGAACGGCCCGTCGCCGTGGCGGTCCAGCGTCGAGTCCACCCAGCGGCGGTCGGTCACCGTGACCCGCGCCCGCAGGTCGGGGGCGGTCCGGTCGGCCGCCGTGGTGTCCGGGCACGTGGTGCCGGACCAGGCCTCCACCAGCACCTCGCTCTGCGCGGGCAGCCGCTTCGGCCGCTTCCAGGTGATCGCCACCGGGCTCTCGTCCGCGGCGCCACCCGAGAACGCGACCGTCCTCAGCGCGCCGGGCAGCGGGTAGATGGGGCAGGTCTTCGGGGCCAGCTTGACGGTGCCGCCGTAGCGGCGCGCGGCCGCGCGCTGCGTGGCCCGGTCGATCCAGCGGCACTGGTAGAAGCCGGTGCGTGCCGAGAGCAGGGAGCAGCGCGCCGCGGGGTTCGGGTTCATCAGGGAGCACGCCTTGGCCGACTCCCCGAGGCCGAGCACGCGGCCGAGCTGCTGGGTGAGCAGGCGTCCCACCAGCACCGTGTTCTTGGCGTTCGCCGGCTTGGACCGGAACTTCTTCGCCAGCCGCACCGTGGCCTGGCGGCCCGGGGCGTACCCGAGCGTGGCGTCGGCGTCACGGCCGCCGGTGGCGCCGTACGTGATCGTCAGCTGCGGCGCGGCGCCGCCCTTCGCCTTGACGAAGCGGACCTTGACCCCGGACTTCTTCCAGGCCTTGACGGCGCGCTTCACGCCCCACTGCCACTTCGCGGGGATGGTCTCGCGGTAGGTGATGCGCCGGACGGGCCACGGCCTGCCGGCCGCCGAGCGCACCGCCGCCTTCCCGGCCGCCGCGCGCGCCGCGGCCGTG
>NZ_JBEGDJ010000040.1:0-37612 GCF_040191335.1 Nocardioides sp. YIM 152588
ACCGGGGCGGACTCGAGCACCGCCGCCCCCGCCCACCCGCACCGCCGCACCAAGGGCGGCGGTGCCGCCGGCAAGGCGCGCCCGGTGGACGCGCCGCGGGCCGCTGCGCTGAGCGTGCTGCGGGCCGTGCGGGCCGAGGGCGCCTACGCCAACCTGGTGCTGCCGCCGGCGCTCCGCGAGCACGGCCTCCAGGGCCGCGACGCGGCCTTCGCCACGGAGCTCGCCTCGGGCACGATCCGCCGACAGGGCACCTACGACGCCGTCCTCGCCGCCTGCATCGACCGCGGCCTGCGCAAGGTCGACCCGGCGGTGCTCGACGTCCTGCGCCTGGGCACCCACCAGCTGCTGGCGATGCGCGTGCCGGCCCATGCCGCGATCAGCACCAGCGTCGACCTGGCGCACAACGCCGGCGGGCCCGGCGCCGCGGGGTTCGCCAACGCGGTGCTGCGCAAGGTCGCGGGCCAGGACCTGGACGCGTGGCTGGAGCAGGTCGCGCCGCCCACGATGCCGCGCAAGGAACGCGCCGCCATCGTGCACAGCCACCCGCGCTGGGTGGTCGACCAGCTGGAGCTGGCCGCCCCCGACGACGACCTCGACGAGCTGCTGGCGGCCGACAACGTCCCGCCGCGGGTCACCCTGGTGGCGCGCCCGGGGCTGGCCACCCGCGACGAGCTGCCCGGGACGCCGACCCCGTACTCGCCGTACGGCGTGGTGCTGGAGGGCGGCGGCGACCCGTCGTCGATCCCGGCCGTCGCCGAGCACCGCGCGGGCGTTCAGGACGAGGGCTCCCAGCTGATCGCGCACGCGCTGGCGGAGGCGCCGATCGAGGGCCGCGACGAGGTCTGGCTGGACCTGTGCGCGGGACCCGGCGGCAAGGCCGCGCTGCTGGCCGCGCTCGCCGCCCAGCGCGGTGCCCGGCTGGTGGCGACCGAGCCGCACCTGCACCGCGCCCGCCTGGTACGACGCGCGCTCGGCGCCCCGGGCCTGGCCGGGAAGGCCGACGTGGTGAACGCCGACGGCACCGCCGCGCCGCTGCGCCCGGGGTCGGTGGACCGGATCCTGGTCGACGCCCCGTGCTCGGGGCTGGGCGCGCTGCGCCGCCGCCCCGAGGCGCGCTGGCGCCGCTCGGCGGACGACCTGATCGAGCTGGTGATGCTGCAGCGCAAGCTGCTCACCTCCGCGCTCGACCTGGTGCGCCCCGGCGGCGTGGTGCTCTACTCGACGTGCTCGCCGGTGCGCAACGAGACCGGCGACGTGGTCACCTCGGTGATGCGCGGCCGTCCGGCGGCCGCACTGGAGGACGTGCGCCCGCTGCTGCCGGGCGTCGAGGACGCCGACGGTCCGCTCGACTGCACCGCCCAGCTGTGGCCGCACCGGCACGGCACCGACGCGATGTTCCTGGCGCTGCTGCGGCGTACCGATCCGGCCTGAGCCTGGATCCACCGATTCTCGGCTACTACGCGGCCCCATGCGGGCGCGCTGGCTTCGTTGCCGACGCTCAACGGTGCAACCAGACCGCACTCGCGCCGGCGCCTTGCCATCACACCCGCCTGGTGCCGCTCGCTACGCCGACAATCGGTGGATCCAGGCTGAGCCCGACCGTCCCCGGGGCGCCGGGAATGCCAGCGGCCTGTTGAAAGTTGGACCACTCGTGAAGAAGATCGGCTTCCTCTCGTTCGGCCACTGGTCCGCGGGCGCCGGGTCGCGCGCCCGCACCGCGGCCGACGTGCTGCACCAGTCCATCGACCTCGCCGTCGCCGCCGAGGAGCTCGGCGCCGACGGTGCCTACTTCCGGGTCCACCACTTCGCCCAGCAGCTGGGCAGCCCGTTCCCGCTGCTGGCCGCGGCGGGCGCCCGGACCAGCCGGATCGAGCTCGGCACCGGCGTCATCGACATGCGCTACGAGAACCCGCTGATGATGGCGGAGAACGCCGGCGCGGCCGACCTGATCGCCACCGGCCGGCTCCAGCTCGGCATCTCCCGCGGCTCCCCGGAGCAGGTGGTCGACGGCTGGCGCTACTTCGGCTACCGGCCCGCCGACGGCGAGACCGAGGCCGACATGGCCCGCCGGCACACCGAGGTGCTGCTGGAGGTGCTCAAGGGCGACGGGTTCGCCCAGCCCAACCCGCGGCCGATGTTCGCCAACCCGCCCGGGCTGCTGCGGCTGGAGCCGCACTCCGAGGGGCTGCGGGACCGGATCTGGTGGGGTGCCGCCTCCGACGCCACGGCCCGGTGGGCCGCGGGGCTCGGGATGAACCTGATGAGCTCCACGCTCAAGGAGGACGAGACCGGGGAGCCGTTCCACGTCCAGCAGGCGAAGCAGATCGCGGCCTTCCGGGAGGCGTGGGCCGAGGCCGGCTGGGAGCGCGAGCCGCGGGTCTCGGTCAGCCGCTCGATCTTCCCGATCGTCAGCGACGAGGACGACATGTACTTCGGCGACGGCGGCGGGGAGAGCGACCAGGTCGGCGTGATCGACAACATGCGGGCGGTCTTCGGCCGCTCGTACGCCGCCGAGCCCGACGTCCTCGTCAAGCAGCTCGCCGAGGACGAGGCGATCGCCGCGGCCGACACGCTGCTGCTCACGGTGCCCAACCAGCTCGGCGTCGCCTACAACGCCCACGTCCTGGAGTCGCTCCTGACGCACGTCGCCCCGGCGCTCGGCTGGCGGTGACCGTCGCGCCGGCCCGCCCGGGGAATCCTTCGGGGTGGGTCGGCGCCAGGCCCTAGGCTCGGCCCATGCCGAGCCCCGCGATCGAGATCGAGGTGCCCGCGCTCGACGGGCAGGGCGAGGACCGCACGATCCGGGTCTCCAACCCGGACCGGGTCTACTTCCCGGAGATCGGGGCGACCAAGCTCGACCTGGTCCACTACTACCTCGCCGTCGGCCCCGGCATCGTCAACGCGCTGCGGGAGCGGCCGTGCATGCTGCACCGGTTCCCCAAGGGGCTGGCGGGGGAGAAGGTGCACCAGAAGCGGCTGCCCGGCGGCGCGCCGCCGTGGGTGGAGACCGTCCGGCTCTTCTTCCCGCGCTGGTCGCGCACCGCCGACGAGCTGTGCGTGACCGAGCTGGGGTCGGTGATCTGGGCGGTGCAGATGTCCACCGTCGAGTTCCACCCGTGGAACAGCCGCCGCGGCCACGTCGAGCAGCCGGACGAGTGGCGGATCGACCTCGACCCGGGTCCGCTGTCGGGCTACGACGCGGTACGGCGCACCGCCCACGTCGCGCACGAGGTGCTCGACGAGCTCGGGGCCGTCGGCTACCCGAAGACCAGCGGCTCCAAGGGCCTGCACGTCTACGTCCGGATCGCGCCGGAGCACGACCACAAGGCGGTGCGCCGGGCGGCCTGGGCGTTCGCCCGCGAGGTCGAGCGGCGCGCCCCCGACGACGTGACCACGACGTGGTGGAAGAAGAACCGCGACCCGCACCACGTCTTCGTCGACTACAACCAGAACGCCCGCGACCACACCATCGCGGCGGCGTACTCGGTGCGCGGCCTGCCCGACGCGCGGGTCTCCACGCCGATCCGCTGGGACGAGGTCGACGACGCCGACCCGCGCGACTTCACGATCCGCACGGTGCCGAGGCGCTACGGCGCGCTGGGCGACCTGCACGCCGACATCGACGACCACGTCTTCGACATCGCGCCGCTGCTGGAGTGGGCCGACCGTGACGAGCGGGACGAGCATGCGACGCCGGCCGAGGAGGAGCCCACCTGAGATCCGCGGCATCGCGATGGCGGGGGTCGCGGTGGTCGCCTGGGGTGTGGTGCTCGGGATGAGCGTGCACCGGCGCCTGGACGACTGAGGCCCGAGGCGCCGTCGGGGTCGGACCGCGGGCTCCTAGACTCCTGGGCGTGGGAGACATCCAGATCACGCCGTCCATCCTCAACGCGGACTTCGCCCGCCTCGGCGACGAGGTCGCCCGCATCCCCAGCGCCGACTGGATCCACGTCGACGTCATGGACAACCACTTCGTGCCGAACCTGACGTTCGGCCCGACCATGGTCGAGGCGCTGGCCCGCTCCACCGAGACGCCGCTGGACGCCCACCTGATGATCGCGGACGTCGACCGGCACGCGGTGACGTACGCCGAGGCCGGCTGCGCCTCTGTCACCTTCCACGTCGAGGCCGCTCAGGCCCCGGTGCGGCTGGCCCGGGAGATCCGCGCCGCGGGCGCTCGTGCGTCGATGGCGCTCAGGCCCGCCACTCCGGTTGAGCCGTACGAGGACATGCTCGGCGAGCTCGACATGCTGCTGCTGATGACGGTGGAGCCGGGCTTCGGTGGCCAGAAGTTCCTCGACCTCGTGCTGCCCAAGATCCGCCGGGCCCGCGCCCTGATGGAGAAGCACGGCGTCGAGACCTGGCTGCAGGTCGACGGCGGCGTCTCCCTGGAGACCATCGAGCGGTGCGCCGAGGCCGGCGCCGACGTCTTCGTCGCCGGTTCGGCCGTCTACTCCGCCGAGGACCCGGACGCGATGGTCACCGCGCTGCGCGAGCGCGCGGCGGTGGCCGTCGACGGCTGAGTCGGGCGTCCCGGCCCGGCCCGTTCGGACCCGTGGCTGGGCGGGGTCGTGTGCCCGACGCATCGTCAGGGCGGGGTCTGGGGTACACGACCCGTGGCTGGGTGGGGTCGTGTGCCCGACGCATCGCCATGCAGGGTTCTCAGGCACACGACCCAGCACCGGCGCCCGCCGCCCACACCACCGGCGCCCGCCGCCCACACCACCGGCGCCCGCCGCCGACACCACGGCGCCCGCCGCCCACACCACGGCGCCCGCCCCACCACCGGCGCCCGCCGCTCGTCCACCCCGACCGTCCGCTCACCGACACCGATGCGCTCCGGTCGGGAGGCCTGTGTCACCATGGAGTCAAGAGCTTGCGTGCTCTGGGGTCGGTGAAACTCCGAGCCGGCGGTGACCGCGCCGAAGCACCCGCTTCGGTCGGAAGCCCGCGACCCGTCCACAGCCAGTGGACGGTTGACCAGGTGAGATTCCTGGGCCGACGGTCAAAGTCCGGATGGGAAGTGCACGCACACGCGTCGAGCGTCGGGCCCAGCCTGCCGCCCGTACGTCCCCTCGCCCCGGAGTCGTGAGCACACCGACGGACCGGAAGGACACGAGGTGGGGCAGCAGGGTCACGCCAGCGCCGCCGAGCGCGCCGCGATGCGTCGCGCCCTCGTGCTCGCCGCGACCCCGGGTGTGCCGATGGTCGCCGACACCCGCCGCGTCGGCTGCGTGCTGCTGGCCGACGACGGCAGCACCGTCGCCGAGGGCTACCACCGCGGACCCGGCACCGCCCACGCCGAGGCCGACGCGCTGGCGCGGGCCGGCGACCGGGCGCGGGGGACGACCGCCGTCGTCACGCTGGAGCCCTGCAACCACACCGGCCGCACCGGTCCGTGCACGGAGGCGCTGGTCGCCGCCGGTGTACGCCGGGTGGTCTACGCCGAGGGCGACGCCAACGCCGTCGCGAGCGGCGGCGCGGCCACCCTCCGGGACGCCGGGATCGAGGTGGTGGCCGGCGTCCTCGCCGACGAGGCCGCCGCCCTCGCCGCGGTCTACGACGTCGCGCGCCGCGAGCAGCGGCCGTTCGTCACCTGGAAGTTCGCCGCGACGCTGGACGGCCGCAGCGCCGCCGCCGACGGCACCAGTCGCTGGATCTCCGGCGCGGCCTCCCGGCGCGACACGCACCGGCTCCGCGGGCTGTGCGACACGATGCTGGTCGGCACCGGCACGGTGCTCGAGGACGACCCGCTGCTCACCGTGCGGGACGCCGACGACCACCCGCTGCCGACGCAGCCGCTGCGCGCGGTCATGGGGGAGCGCGACCTGCCCGACGAGGCCAGGGTGCTCAACGGCGACGCCCAGACCGTGCACCTGCGCACCCGGGACCCGGAGAAGGCGCTGGCCGAGCTCTGGGCACTCGGCCGCCAGCACGTGTTCCTGGAGGGCGGCCCGACCCTCGCGGCCGCCTTCCTCGCCGACGGCCTGGTCGACGAGGTGGTCGCCTACGTCGCGCCCACGCTCCTCGGGGCGGGACGCAGCGCCGTCGCCGACCTCGGCATCACCACCATCGACGACGCGCTCCGCCTGGAGATCGTCGACGCCGCGCTCGTCGGGGAGGGCCCGGACGCCGACGTCCGGATCATCGCCCGCCCGCGCGACCGGCAGCACAGCCAGAACGGGAAGGACAGCTGATGTTCACCGGAATCGTCGAGGAGCTCGGCACCGTGCGGTCCGTGGAGGACCAGGGCGACGCGGTCCGCGTCACGATCGCCGCCGACCTCACCCTGAGCGACGCCGGCCTCGGCGACTCGATCGCGGTCAACGGCGTCTGCCTGACCGTGGCCGAGCGCACCGAGGAGACCTGGACCGCCGACGTGATGGCCGAGACGCTGGCCAAGACCAGCACCGGCACCCTCGCGCCCGGCGACCGGGTCAACCTGGAGCGCGCCGTCACCGCGGAGAAGCGGCTGGGCGGCCACGTCGTCCAGGGCCACGTCGACGGCGTCGGCCGGATCCGGTCCCGCCGGCCCAGCGAGCACTGGGACGTCGTGGAGATCGAGATGCCCGGCGACCTCGCCCGCTACCTGGTCGACAAGGGCTCGATCACCGTCGACGGCACCTCGCTGACCGTCGTCCAGGCCGGTGACGACGCGTTCACCGTCAGCCTGATCCCCGAGACCCTCGCCCGCACCACCCTCGGGTTCCGCCAGCCCGGCGACCCGGTCAACCTCGAGGTCGACGTGCTCGCCAAGCACGTCGAGAAGCTGGTCCGCGCCTACGTCGACGCGGACCGCAGCCTGCAGCAGAAGGAGAGCTGAACCATGGCCGTGCGCCTGGACCCCGTCGAGCGTGCCGTCGCCGACATCGCCGCCGGCAAGCCGGTCATCGTCGTCGACGACGAGGACCGCGAGAACGAGGGCGACATCATCTTCGCCGCCTCCAAGGCGACGCCGGAGCTGATGGCCTTCACGATCCGCCACTCCAGCGGGGTGATCTGCGTGCCGATGCCCGGCGACATGCTGGACCGGCTCGAGATCCCGCTGATGACGCCGCACAACAAGGACGCCTACCGGACGGCGTACACGATCTCGGTGGACGCCCGCGACGGCGTCAGCACGGGCATCTCGGCCGCCGACCGCGCGCACACCGCGCGGGTGCTGGCCGACTCCGCCACCGAGCCGTGGGAGATCACCCGCCCGGGTCACGTCTTCCCGCTGCGCTACCGCGAGGGTGGCGTCCTGGTCCGGCGCGGCCACACCGAGGCGGCGGTCGACCTGGCCCGCCTCGCCGGCCTGACCCCGGCCGGCGTGCTGGTCGAGGTGGTCAACGAGGACGGCACCATGAAGCGCGCGCCCGAGCTGCGCGCCTTCGCCGACGAGCACGACCTCGCGATGATCTCCATCGAGGACCTGGTCCGCTTCCGCCGCCGCACCGAGGTGCACGTGGTGCGCGAGGCCGAGACCCGGCTGCCCACCCGGCACGGCGACTTCACCGCCTTCGGCTACCGGATCACCGTGGACGGCAGCGAGCACGTCGCGCTGGTCTACGGCGACCCGGCCGAGCTCACCGACGGCACGCCGGTCCTGACCCGGGTGCACTCGGAGTGCCTGACCGGCGACGTCTTCGGCTCCAGCCGCTGCGACTGCGGTCCGCAGCTGGACGAGGCGATGGACCGGATCGTCCGGGAGGGCCGCGGCGTCGTGGTCTACCTGCGCGGCCACGAGGGCCGGGGGATCGGCCTGGTCGCCAAGCTGCAGGCCTACCAGCTCCAGGACGGCGGCCGGGACACCGTCGACGCCAACCTCGACCTCGGCCTGCCCGCCGACGCCCGCCACTACGGCGCCGCCACCCAAGTGCTGCGCGACCTCGGCATCGGCGAGGTCCGGCTGCTGACCAACAACCCCGACAAGGTCGCCGACCTCGAGGACTACGGGATCAAGGTCTCCGAGCGGATCCCGCTGACGCCGCACCCGAACGGCCACAACCTGACCTACCTGCTCACCAAGCGGGACCGGATGGGTCACGACCTGCCCCACCTGACCGACGCCGGCATCGGGTCCAGCACGGACTCCAGCGCCGACACCCAGACCACAGGAGCGAACTGACATGGCCGGACACGGCGCCCCCGACGTCGAGCCCGTCGACTGCCACGACCTGCGGGTCGTGGTGATCGCAGCCAGCTGGCACACCGAGGTGATGGACGGCCTGCTCGCCGGCGCGCAGCGCGCGTTCGACGACCACAAGGTCGAGGCCCCGGTCGTGGTCCGGGTCCCGGGCACGTTCGAGCTCCCGGTCGCGGCGGCGACGCTCGCGCCGTCGTACGACGTCATCGTCGCGCTCGGCGTGGTGATCCGCGGCGGCACGCCGCACTTCGAGTACGTCTGCAACGCCGCCACCGACGGCCTCACCCGGGTCTCGATCGACGCGCACGTGCCGGTCGGCTTCGGCGTGCTGACCTGCGACACCGAGCAGCAGGCCCTCGACCGGGCCGGCCTGGACGGCTCGTCGGAGGACAAGGGCTACGAGGCCGCGGCGGCCGCGCTGCAGACCGCGCAGCTGCTGCGCCGGCACCGCCGCCACGTCTGAGGAGACCCGCCGGATGCGGCGCCGGGCGTCCACCGACGACCTCCGGTGCCCCGGACGGCCCCGGCTCTGGCTACGCTTGCTCCCGTGAAGACGTTCGACGAACTGTTCGGCGAGCTCGTGATGGTGTCGCGGGAGCGACCCGAGGGCTCGAGCACCGTGCGCGCGCTCGACGCGGGGGTCCATGCGATCGGCAAGAAGCTGGTCGAGGAGGCCGCCGAGTCCTGGATGGCGGCCGAGCACGAGGGCCCCGAGCGGACGGCCGAGGAGATCAGCCAGCTCCTGTACCACGCGCAGGTGCTCATGATCGCGAGCGGTCTCTCGCTCGAGGACGTCTACACCCACCTCTAGGAGAGGTCCCATGCTCAGAGTCGCGGTACCCAACAAGGGATCGCTGTCCGAGGCTGCGTCGACGATGCTGCGCGAGGCGGGCTACGCCCAGCGCACCGACAGCAAGCAGCTCACCAAGTACGACCCCGAGAACGAGGTCGAGTTCTTCTACCTGCGCCCGCGCGACATCGCGGTGTACGTCGGCGAGGGCACGCTCGACGTCGGCATCACCGGGCGCGACCTGCTCGTCGACTCCGGCGCCAAGGCCGAGGAGGCGCTGCAGCTGGGCTTCGGCACCTCGGCGTTCCGCTTCGCGGCCATGCCGGGCACCGCGGCCAGCGAGGCGGACCTGGTCGGCAAGCGGATCGCGACGTCGTACGACGGGATGCTGAAGGCCTACCTGACCCGGCGCGGCATCGACGCGACCGTCGTCAAGCTCGACGGCGCGGTGGAGATCAGCATCCAGCTGGGCGTCGCGGACGCGATCGCGGACGTCGTGGAGACCGGCAGCACGCTGCGCGCGGCCGGCCTGGAGGTCTTCGGCGAGGTGATCGCCGAGTCCGAGGGCGTGATGATCACCCGGCCCGGCGAGGAGCCGGCCGGCTTCGACGTCTTCGCGCGGCGCCTCAAGGGCGTCATGGTCGCCCGCACCTACGTGATGATGGACTACGACATCCGCGCCGAGCGGGTGGAGGAGGCCGTCGGGCTGACGCCGGGGATCGAGAGCCCCACGGTGTCGCCGTTGCATCGGGAGGGCTGGGTCGCGGTCCGGTCCATGGTCCCGCGCAAGCGCGCCCAGAAGGTGATGGACGAGCTGTTCGAGCTCGGCGCCCGCGGCATCATCACCACCGACCTCCATGCCTCCCGCATCTGAGAACGAGGGAATCGAGTTGCCCAAGACGTGGCGCCCGTTCGGGCCGCGCATCGCTGCTGTCGTGTTCGGGACGGTGCTCGTGGGCGCCTTCGCCTGGCTCTGGTTGAGCTTCGACCAGCAGACCAAGGACACCGTCGGCATCCTCCAGAAGCTGACCGTCTTCGCGATCGTCGGCACCGGCGTGGCGCTGCTGTACGCGATGGCGCGCTCTAGGGTGACCGCCGACGACGAGGGCCTGACCCTGGTCAACGGCTACCGCCGGCGCCGCTACGAGTGGGCCGAGGTCGTGCTGGTCCGGATGCCCCTGGGCGCTCCGTGGCCGACCCTCGACCTGGCCGACGGCACCTCCGTCTCGGTGCTGGGCATCCACGGCTCCGACGGCGCCCGGGCGCGGACCTCGGTCCGCGAGCTCAAGGCCGTCCTGGCGGCCCACTCCGGCTGACCCGGCGCCTCAGCCTGCGGCCGGGCGAGCGAGCGCAGCGAGCAAGACCGGGTAGCCGAGTCGGCAGAAACTGACCGGAGGAGCGCAGCGGGGGAGGTCAGCTTCTGCCGACTCGGCGGGCGCTGCTCGTCAGTTTGTGCCGACTCGCGCCTCAGAGGGCGCGGATGCCCCAGGCGGCGGTGAACGTCTCGCCCGGGCCGACCCGGACCAGGTCGTCGCCGGAGTTGAACGCGTCCGGGGGAGAGGTCATCGGCTCGACGGCCACGGCCGCGCGCTCGCGGGACGTGCCCTCGGCGGTGAAGACCTGCAGCCACCGGTGGTGGCCGTCGACCCACAGCGCGACGCCGTCGCCGCCGGGCCCGACCAGCGAGGTGGTGGCCACGCCGGTCTCGTCGCGGTCGAGGTCGGTGAACGCGTGGTCCAGGCGGGTGGCGCCGATCGGGCGCGGCTCGCGGAAGTCCGCGTCGGTCTCCGACACCGGGCGCCGCCCCGTCGGCAGCAGCCGCTCGGGGTCGCGCTCCAGCCGGGTGGCCGCGGGCAGCCGGAGGGTCCACCCGTCGCACCCGGTGTCGTTGACGCGTAGGTACGGGTGGTGGCCGGCGGCGTAGGGCGCGGTGCGGTCGCCGCGGTTGGTCACGCTCTGGGTGACGGCCAGGCCGCCGCGCGCCAGCGCGTAGGTGATCGACAGGTCCAGCAGCCAGGGGTACCCGCTCTGGGCCGGCAGACGGTAGGCGAGGGTGACGGCGTCGGCGGTGTGCGCGACGACCGTCCACGAGACCCAGCGCACCAGCCCGTGCGAGGCGTTGGCGCGGCCGACCTCGCTCAACGGCAGCTGGTGGGTCGCCCCGTCGAAGGCGTAGCGACCGTCGCGGATCCGGTTGGGCCACGGGACCAGCACCTGCCCCGCGCCGCCGCTCGGCATGGCGTCCTCGGCGAACCCCGCGATCAGCGCGCGGCCGTCGTGCTCCAGGCTGCGGAGCGCCGCGCCGGCCTCGGTGACCACCGCGCGGTAGCCCGCGGCGGCGATCGGGTACTGGGTCCCGGTGGGTGCTGTCACGCCACGCAACCCTAGGGCTCCCGCACTACGGCGTTGTGAACCGGTCCGGACCACTGGTGTCGTGGTGGACGTCGGCGCGCTCGCGGGTCCGGTGGTCCCGGTGGTGCTCGGCCTCGTCCTCCATCCAGGTCAGCCAGTGCTCGCGCATGGCGGCGCCGTCGCGGGCCAGGCCGCGGGCCAGCCGCTCGTCGCGATCGGCCTCCAGCCAGACCCCCAGCGTGATCAGGTCGTCGATCTCCGCGGAGGCCGAGCCGACGCCCTCCAGGACGAGGAGCGGGACGGGGCCCTGGCGGTGCTCCTCGGCCCAGCAGCCGGCCACCCAGTCCCAGCGCCGCCAGCGGCCGGCGCGCCCCGTGGCGAGCGGCCGCAGCAGGGCGTCGAGGGTCTCGCCGAGCACCGGGAGGCCCCGCCACCCGTGCAGCATCTCGTCGGTGCCCAGCACGGGCGTCTCGGGCCGCGCCGCTGCGATCGCCCGCGCCAGGGTCGACTTCCCGGCGCCGGCCAGCCCGTCGATGCACAGCAGCCGGCCGCGGCCGAGCGTCGGCGGCGCGGAGTCGACGCGGGCGAGCACGCGGGCGGCCAGCGCCTCGGGATGGCCGCCGCCGTCAGAAGGCGAGTCCATGGCCCCGGTAGGTCGGCGCCTCCTCGACGAAGGCGTCGCCGTCGAGCAGGTGCGCGGTCAGTCCGTGCTCGAACGGCTCCCCGGACTTGGCGTGCCGGAACCAGACGAGGTCGCCGATCCGCAGCCGGGCGGTGCCGTTGCCGGTCAGCGGTGTCTGCACCTCGCCGGCCCCCTCCAGGGACGTGAGCTTCAGCCCGGCCGGTGCCCACGGGGTCGGCGCGCGGTCGGCGCCGGTCGGCCCCGAGGCGATCAGCCCGCCGCCGTGCACGGTGACCACGCCGGGACCGGGGATCCGGGTCACCGGGAGGCCGAAGAACGCCGCCGGGCGGGGAGCGAAGGACCGGTAGTGGTCGAAGAGCCGCGGGACCAGCAGCCCCGAGCCGGCCGTGACCTCGGTGACGACCGGGTCCGCGGCGGAGGTCTCCAGGCTGCCGGAGCCGCCGGCGTTGAAGAACTCCAGCCGGCTCGCGAACGGCGCCAGCGCCTCGGCGAGGGCGGCCCGCCGGGTCTCGAGCTGGGCGACGGAGAGGTCCTTGATCCGGCGCACCACCGCCGACCTCGCCCGCTGCGCCGGCACCGCGTCCGGTACGCCGGCGACCTGGCCCTCGTAGGTCATCAGCCCGACCAGGTGGAACCCCTTGCGCTCGGTGACGGTCCGGGCGAGCGCGACGACCGAGCCGACGTCGTACAGCGGGGAGCGGCGCGGGCCGACGCTCTGGCCGCCCCAGCGCAGGCCGGCGTCGACGTCGATCGCGACCCGCACGGGCACCGCGGTCGAGGCGCGGACCGAGCCGACGACGTCCAGGTGCGCCGGGTCGTCGATCATCAGCGTGATCCGGGAGGCCGCCCGGGGCGAGGCGACCAGGCGTGCGAGCGCGCCGCGGTCGACCGTCGGGTAGGCCACGACGAGGTCGTCGCTGATGCCGTGCTCCTCCAGCCACAGCGCCTCGGTGAGGGTGTAGCACAGGACGCCGGCGAACCCGGGACGGTCGAGCGCCCGGCTGATCAGCGCGGGCACCCGCAGCGACTTGGAGGCGACGCGGATCGGGGTGCCGCCGGCGCGCCGCACCAGGTCGTCGGCGTTGGCGTCGAACGCCTCGAGGTCGACCACGAAGACGGGCGTCGGCAGCGGCGTGTCGGCGCCGGCGACCGCGGCCGCGAGCCGGCTGGTCAGCCGGCTGCGGGCGACGAGGCCGGTCGGGGGCACGCCGGTGGGGGAGGCGGGGGACGAGTCGGGGCGGGCCTGGTGCACGAGCCTCATCGTTCCACGGATGGGATGATGGTCCGCGTGAACGAACCGCGGGCGGACGCACGCCGACTCCAGGGCTCGGCCTACGTGGACGACGACGGCTCGGCCGACGCCGGCCTGGCCCGGGCGCTGTCCGGCCTCGGCGCCGGCGAGGCGTCGTACCCCGACGTGCTGGCGGCGCTGGCGGGCGCGCGCCTGCTCGTGCCGGTCGTCGCGGTGCTCGGCGAGGTCGAGTACGACGAGAACGGGCTGGCCCGGGACAAGTCGAGCGACATGGCGGCGGTGCTGATGACCGGCGCCGACGGCCGGACCGCGCTGATGTCCTTCTCCAGCACCGACACCATGGTCGCCTGGGACCCCGAGGCGCGGCCGGTCCCCGTGGCCGCGGCGCTGGCCGCGGCGACCGCGGTCCAGGAGGGCGCGGCGGCCCTGGTGGTGGACCTGGCCGGGCCGGTGCCGTTCGTCCTGGAGGGCGACGACCTGACCCGGATCGCGGCCGGCTGGCGGCCCGTGCGGCTGGGCGACGGTGGCTGGGGCTGGCTGGGCGCCCAGGAGTAGCCTCGTGGATTCGCCGCCGCGGGAACAACTCCGGTAGCATCTGGTGTTGACCGATGAAGTGATCCACGTGAGTGGAGCACTCATCCACAAGCGGGGTCGTTGAGACATCGACTCCCACCCGCACCGACCGCAGCACCATCCAGGTCGTCGGGTCCGGTCCCTGGCACACAGGCGAGCGCGTTCCGCGCGCGACGACGTGTCCCGACTGGCCTCCGCTTGAGCAGCGGAGGCCTTCTCTGATTTTCCGCCGGCTCGGAGCCGGCGGAGGTGGTGCCCGGCCTCCGACCGATCGAGTTTGGAGGACACATCAGCACCGAGCTGCGCATCAACGAGCGGATCCGGGTTCCCGAGGTCCGGCTCGTGGGACCCAACGGCGAGACCGTCGGCATCGTCCCCACCGACCAGGCACTCAAGCTGGCCCAGGAGGCCGACCTGGACCTGGTCGAGGTCGCGCCGATGGCGCGTCCCCCCGTCTGCAAGCTCATGGACTACGGGAAGTTCAAGTACGAGAACGCCCAGAAGGCCCGTGAGGCGCGACGGAACCAGACCAACGTCATCATCAAGGAGATGAAGCTCCGGCCGAAGATCGACCAGCACGACTACGAGACCAAGAAGGGTCACGTCGTGCGGTTCCTCAAGGCCGGCGACAAGGTCAAGATCACGATCATGTTCCGCGGTCGCGAGCAGCACCGTCCCGAGCTCGGGTTCCGGCTGCTGCAGAAGCTCGCGGAGGACGTCGAGGAGCTCGGCTTCGTCGAGTCCAGCCCCAAGCAGGACGGTCGCAACATGATCATGGTCCTGGGGCCGCACAAGAAGAAGGCCGAGGCGAAGGCCGAGGTGAAGGCCGCCAAGCAGGAGGCCGCCGCCGAGCGGGCCGCCGAGCAGGCCGAGGAGCGCGCCGAGCGCACCACCACCGCCCAGCCGTCGAACAAGAAGGTCAAGCGGGCCAACGAGGCCCTCGACCCCGACATCGACCTGTAAGAGAAACCCCCCGCGTCTCCCACCGGGCGCAGCAGCGCCCGGTGGGCCGCGAGACGAGAGAGTTGTAGAGATGCCGAAGAACAAGACCCACTCCGGTGCCAGCAAGCGCTTCAAGGTCACCGGCAGCGGCAAGATCCTCCGGGAGAAGGCCGGCAAGCGCCACAACCTGGAGAAGAAGGCCTCCAAGGTGACCCGCCGCCTGTCCGGCACCACCGAGGTTGCGAAGAACGACGTCCCCCGCGCGAAGAAGCTGCTCGGTCGCTGACGCGTCCGCACCACTTTCGGCATCAGAGTTTTCAAGGAGTAAGAGATGGCACGCGTCAAGCGCGCAGTGAACGCTGCTAAGAAGCGTCGGACCACCCTCGAGCGGGCCAGCGGCTACCGCGGTCAGCGGTCGCGTCTGTACCGCAAGGCCAAGGAGCAGGTCACCCACTCGCTGGTCTACAGCTACAACGACCGCAAGAAGAACAAGGGCAACTTCCGCCGCCTGTGGATCCAGCGGATCAACGCGGCCGCCCGCGCCGAGGGCATGACCTACAACCGGTTCATCCAGGGCCTGAACCTGGCCGGTGTCGAGGTCGACCGCAAGATCCTCGCGGACCTCGCCGTCAACGAGCCGGCCGCGTTCTCCGCGCTGGTCGCCCAGGCGAAGGCCGCCCTGCCCGAGGACGTCAACGCGCCCAAGGTCTCGGCCTGAACCCCACGCCTGACCGCCCCGTCCTGGCCCGCTCCAACGCGCGGGTCAAGGACGCGGTGAAGCTGCACCGCCGCTCGGCTCGCGCCGAGCGGCGGTGTTTCGTTGCCGACGGCCCCAAGGCCGTCGAGTCCGCGCTGTCCGTCGAGGGCTGCGTGGTCGAGGTGTTCGCCACGGCGGACGCCTCCCGGCAGTACGCCGACCTGCTCGGCGGCGTGGGTGCCGAGATCCCGGTGACGCTGGTCGAGGACAGGGCCATGGACGCCCTCTCCGACAGCGTCAGCCCCGCCGGCGTGGTCGCGGTCTGCCGCTTCCTGGACCGGCCGCTGCCGGTCGCGCTCGGCGCCGGAGCCGACGCCGTCGCGGCGGGCGCCGGGCGCCTCGTCGCGATCTGCGCCGACGTGCGCGACCCGGGCAACGCCGGCACCGTGATCCGGTGCGCCGACGCGGCCGGCGCCGACGGCGTCGTACTGGCCGGTGACTCGGTCGACGCCTACAACCCCAAGACCGTGCGGGCCAGCGTCGGCAGCCTCTTCCACCTGCCGGTCGCCATCGAGCGCGACGCCGCCGCGGCGGTCGCCGCGGCCCGCGAGGCCGGACTCGTCGTGCTGGCCGCCGACGGCACCGGCGAGGTCGACCTCTTCGAGGCCGACGACCTGCTGCGCCGCCCCACCGCCTGGCTCTTCGGCAACGAGGCCTGGGGCCTGCCGCCCGAGCTGGCCGAGCTGGCCGACCACCGCGTCCGGATCCCGATCCACGGCGGCGCCGAGAGCCTCAACCTGGCCACGGCCGCCGCGGTCTGCCTGTACGCCAGCGCGCGGGTCCAGCGCGGTTCCGGTGGTTGAGGTGCGAGCGAAGCGAGCCTCGAAACCCCGGCATCGGCGTCGCGACTAGCATCCACGCCATGGACGTCGCCGCGCTCGACCTGCTCCCCGACGGCGTGGTGATCGCCGACCGCGCGGGTGTCCGCTCGGTCAACGCGGCCGCCGCCGCGATGCTGGGGCATCCGGCCGACGCCCTGGTCGGCCGCCCGCTGCACGAGGTGCTCGCCCTGAGCGACCACGACGGGCGCGGCTGGACCGAGGCGTGCGAGCCGTTCGGCGGCATCTCGATCCGGACCGCGATCCCCGAGCAGCGCTGGCTGCTGGCCGACGGCACGGAGGTGCTGGTCAACGCCCGGCTGCACCGCGAGCACCGGGGCGCGCCGGTCGACTCGGTGGCCGTCGGGCTGCGCTCGGCCCGCGGGCGCGAGCGGCTGGACCGGGAGCGGTCCGACCTGGTCGCGACGGTCGCCCACGAGCTCCGCTCGCCGCTGACCGGCGTCAAGGGCTTCGTGCACGCCCTGCTGAACCGCTGGGACAAGCTCAACGACGACCAGAAGCGGCTCATGCTCACCACCGCCAGCGTCGACGCGGACCGGCTGAGCCGGTTGATCGCCGAGCTCCTCGACGTGGCCAGGCTCGACACCGGCCGCCTCCGCCTGCACCGGCGGGCGACCGACCTGGCCCGGAAGGCCGAGCTGGTCGTCACCTCGATCGGTGTCGCCACCTCGCGGCCCATCGAGCTCGAGGTCGCGGACCGGCCGCAGGTCGACGCCGACCCGGACAAGGTGATGCAGGTGATCACCAACGTCGTCGAGAACGCCGTGCACCACGGCGAGGGCACCGTGCGGGTGCTGGTGCGGACCTCCGCCCGCGCGGGCGCGGCCGAGGTCGTGGTCACCGACGAGGGGGAGGGGATCGCTCCCGGGCTGCGCGCCCGGGCGTTCACCAAGTTCTGGACGTCCGGGGTCGGCGGTGGCTCGGGGCTCGGGCTCTACATCGTCAACGGGCTGGTCCGCGCGCACGGCGGCGAGGTGCTCATCGGCGACGCGCCGGGTGGCGGCGCCGAGGTCCGGCTGGTCCTGCCGCTGGCCGACGCACCTGTGCCGGGGACCTGAGCCGCTTCGCGGTAGCATCGGCTCCGTGGAACCCCAGCAGCAGCGATTTCTTCGCCCCGGGCCGGTCGGCGGTCCGGGGGTTCGCGGCGCGGCCTGAGCCGGGCTGAGCGGGCTCGTCCCGCCCGGCCCGCCGCGCGCGGCTCCTGGCACGTCACCGGGTCCGGGGAGAGCCGCCCCAGCACCCACTTCTAGAATCTGCGGCGTCCGAACCTGCCGCTGGAAAGGCCACCATGTCCGGCCCCAACACCGACTACGACCCGGTCGAGGTGACCCCGCTCAAGGCCGAGGAGGTCGAGCGGATGCGTGACGAGGCGCTCGCCGCGATCGCCGCCGCCGCCGACCTCGACGAGCTGAAGCAGGCCCGCCTGGACCACGCGGGCGACCGCTCCGGCCTGGCGCTGGCCAACCGCGAGATCGGCGCCCTCCCGCCGCAGGCGCGCAAGGAGGCCGGTCAGCGCGTCGGCCAGGCGCGCGGCGCGGTCAACAAGGCGCTCGCCGCCCGGCAGGCCGTGCTCGAGGTCGAGCACGAGGAGCGGATGCTCGTCACCGAGACCGTCGACGTCACGCTGCCCACCGACCGCGTGCGCGGCGGCAGCCGGCACCCGATCACGCTGCAGTCCGAGCTGATCGCCGACATCTTCGTCGCGATGGGCTGGGAGATCGCCGAGGGGCCGGTCGTGGAGGCCGAGTGGCTCAACTTCGACGCCCTCAACCTCGGCCCGGACCACCCGGCCCGCACCATGCAGGACACGTTCTGGGCCGAGCCGGCCGAGAACCACGTCGTGCTGCGCACCCAGACGTCACCGGTGCAGGCGCGGACCATGCTGACCCGCACGCCCCCGATCTACGTCGCCTGCCCCGGTCGCGTCTTCCGCACCGATGAGTACGACGCCACCCACAGCCCGATGTTCCACCAGGTCGAGGGCCTGGTCGTCGACGAGGGCATCACGATGGCGCACCTCAAGGGCTCGCTGGACCACCTGGCCGCGCAGCTGTTCGGTGCGGGCATCGACACCCGGTTCCGGCCGTCGTACTTCCCCTTCACCGAGCCGTCGGCCGAGGTCGACGTGCGCTGCTTCGTCTGCCGCGGCGTGGACAGCGACTCCTGCCGCACCTGCAAGGGCGAGGGCTGGATCGAGTGGGGCGGCTGCGGCGTGGTCAACCCGCGCGTCCTGATCGCCTGCGGCGTCGACCCCGAGGTCTACTCCGGCTTCGCGTTCGGGATGGGCATCGACCGCAGCTTCATGTTCCGGCACAACCTGGGCGACCTGCGGCCGCTGTTCGAGGGCGACGCCCGCTTCTCGTCCGCGTTCGGCACCGAGATCTGAGGGATTGAGATGAAGACCCCCCTGTCCTGGATCAAGGAGTACGTCGACGTCCCCGCCGAGGTGACCACCGACGAGCTCACGCACCGGCTGACCCTGACCGGGCTCAAGCTGGAGGGCATCGAGAGCCCCGGCGCGCAGATCACCGGCCCGCTGGTGATCGGCCGCGTGCTGACCAAGGAGCCCGAGCCGCAGAAGAACGGCAAGACCATCAACTGGTGCACCGTCGACGTCGGTGACGCCAACGGCACCGGCGAGCCGCAGGGCATCGTCTGCGGCGCGCACAACTTCGAGCCGGGCGACCTGGTCGTCACGGTGCTGCCCGGTGGCGTGCTGCCGGGCGGCTTCGCGATCTCCGCGCGCAAGACCTACGGCCACGTCTCGGCCGGCATGATCTGCTCCTCGCGGGAGCTCGGCCTCGGCGAGGACCACGACGGCATCATCGTGCTGCCCGCCGACGCCGGCGAGCCGGGCGAGGACGTGCGCGCCGTGCTCGGGCTCGACGAGGAGATCATCGAGTTCGAGATCAACCCCGACCGCGCCTACGCGCTCTCGCTGCGCGGCGTCGCCCGCGAGGTCGCGGTCTCCGTCGACGGCGCGACCGGCTTCCGTGACCCCGCGCTGCGCGACACCCCGGCCGCCAACGACGAGGGCCACCCCGTCGTCGTCGAGGACGCCGAGGGCTGCCCGGTCTTCGTCGCGCGCGTCGTCTCCGGCTTCGACCCGGCCGCTCCGACCCCGGACCACATCGTGCAGCGGCTCACCGCCGCCGGCATGCGCTCGGTGTCGCTGGCCGTCGACATCACCAACTACGTGATGCTCGAGACCGGCCGCCCCATCCACGGGTACGACGCCGACAAGGTGCAGGGCGCGCTGGTCGTCCGCCGGGCCCGCGAGGGCGAGCGGCTGACCACGCTGGACGGCACCGACCGGGCGCTGTCGACCGAGGACCTCGTCATCGCCGACGACTCGGGCCTGATCGGCCTCGGCGGCGTGATGGGTGGCGAGACCACCGAGATGTCGGAGTCCACCACCCGGATCCTCGTCGAGTCGGCGCACTGGGACGCGGTCTCGATGTTCCGGACCGGCAAGCGCCACAAGATCTCCTCCGAGGCGGGCAAGCGCAACGAGCGCGGCGTCGACCCGACGATCTGCGCGGCCGCGGCCGACCGGGTCGTGGAGCTGCTGGTCGAGCTCGGCGGCGGCGTCGCCGAGCCCGGTGTCACCGAGGTCGGCACCGCGCCGGCGCAGCCGGTGATCCGGGTCGCCGGCGACAAGGCGGCGAAGGTCTCCGGTCTGGAGATCAGCGAGGAGCGCGCCGTCGAGGCGCTGCGCTCCGTCGGCTGCACGGTCACCGGCACGGGCACCCTCGAGGTCGTGCCGCCGCCGTGGCGGCCCGACCTGACCGACCCGCAGGACACCACCGAGGAGGTGATCCGGCTCGTCGGCTACGACACCATCCCGTCGGTGCTGCCCAAGGCACCGGGCGGGCGCGGCCTGACCCGCGCCCAGCAGCTGCGCCGCCGGATCGGCCGCACGGTGGCCGGCGAGGGCTACGTGGAGGTGATCTGCTTCCCGTTCGTCGGCGAGGCCGACCTCGACGCGCTCGGCCTGCCGGCCGACGACCGGCGCCGCCGGCTGCTCGGCCTCTCCAACCCGCTCAGCGCGGAGGCACCGTCGATGACCACGACGCTGCTGCCCGGCCTGCTCAAGGCCGCGGCCCGCAACGTCGGCCACGGCACCACCTCCGTGGCGCTCTTCGAGGCCGCCACCGTGACGCAGCCCCACGACGGCGGCCCGGCGCCGATCCTGCCGGTCGACCGGCGGCCCACCGCCGAGGAGATGGCGGCGCTCGACGCGGCCCTCCCTGCGCAGCCGCTGCACCTCGGACTGGTCGCCACCGGCGACGCCGAGGCGGCGGGCTGGTGGGGTGCCGGGCGCCCCGTCGCCTGGTCCGACGCCGTCCACGCCGCGCAGACGGTGGCCGACGCGCTCGGCCTGACGCTGACGGTGCAGGCCGCCGACGTCGCCCCGTGGCACCCGGGCCGGTGCGCCGCGCTGCTGCTCGACGGCGAGGTCGTCGGCCACGCCGGCGAGCTGCACCCGCGGGTCTGCACGGCCTACGGCCTGCCCGCCCGCTCCGTCGCCGCGGAGCTCGACCTCGACGCGCTGATCGCCGCGGCGGTCCACCTGCGCCCGGCGCCGGCGTTCTCGTCGTACCCGCTGGCGAAGGAGGACGTGGCGCTGGTGGTCGACGCCGGGGTCGCCGCGGCCGACGTCGAGGCCGCGCTGCGCGACGGCGCCGGCGACCTCCTGGAGTCGATCCGGCTGTTCGACGTCTACACCGGCGACCAGGTCGAGGCCGGGCACAAGTCGCTCGCCTACGCGCTGCGGTTCCGGGCGCCGGACCGCACGCTGAGCGAGGGTGAGGCCTCGGCCGCCCGCGACGCCGCCGTGGCGCGCGCGGCGGAGCTGACCGGAGCCGTGCAGCGCTGAGCGGTGGGTCCGAGCTGAGCAGGCTGCGACTGCTCGACGAGGTCACCTGGGACGGCCGGGCCGTCCCAGGTGACCGCACGGCCGCGCTGCTGGCCGCCCTGGCGTTGCACCCCGCGGCCGGGGGCCTGAGCGCGGACGCCCTCGCCGACCTGGTGTGGGGCGCCGACGAGCGGCCCGAGCACCCGACCAAGGCCGTGCAGGTCGTGGTCTCCCGGGTGCGCGCCGCCACCGACCCCGCGGTCGTGGAGCGCCTCGCCTCGGGGTACCGGCTGGGGATCCCCGCCGAGCAGGTCGACGCGCTCGCGCTGGCCGCCGGCCTCGACCGCGCGGCCCGGCTCGAGCGCGACGGAGACCTCGCCGGCGCCGAGGCGGCGCTCGCCGCCTGCGTCGAGCAGTCCGTCTCCGACGCGGGCTCCGGCCCGGTCGCCGACCTGCGCCGGCGGGCCCGCGCCTCGCGCGCGACGGCGGTACGCCAGCGGGCCGTCCTGCTCTCCGCGCTCGGCCGGCACGCCGAGGCGCTGGGCCCGCTGCAGGCGCTGATGGCCGAGGGTGCCGCGACGGAGCGCGACGAGGACCTGGCCCTCGCGCTGATGCGGAGCCTGGCGGCGGTGCGCGGGGTGCCGGCGGCGCTGGCCGCCTACGAGGAGTACCGGACCCGGCTCGCGGACGACCTCGGCGTCGACCCCTCGCCGCGGCTGCGCGCGGTCCACGCCGAGCTGCTGGCCCGCGACCGCCCGGTGCGGACCGGGGTGCGCCACTACGCCTCCAGCCTGGTCGGGCGCGAGGACGACCTGCTCGCCCTGCGGGGGCTGCTGCGACGCCACCGCGTGGTCTCGATCCTCGGCGCGGGCGGCCTCGGCAAGACGCGGCTGGCCCAGCTGCTCGCGGAGGGCGCCGAGCAGCCGGTGGTGCACGTGATCGAGCTGGTCGGCGTCGTCGACCCCGGCGACCTGGTCGGCGAGGTCGGCTCCGCCCTCGGCGTACGCGACTCGGTGGCGGGCCGCCGGGTGCTGACGCCCGAGCAGCAGCGCGACGTGCGGACGCGCATCGCGCAGCAGCTCGCGGGGGCGCCGACGCTGCTGGTGCTCGACAACTGCGAGCACCTGATCGGGGCGGTCGCCGACCTGGTCGGGTTCCTGGTGGCCACCGCCCCCGAGCTGTGGGTGCTCACGACCACCCGGGCGCCGCTGGCGATCGCCGCGGAGCACGTCTACCCGCTGGCCCAGCTCGGGCACGACGAGGCCGCGCGCCTGTTCCGCGACCGCGCCCGGGCGACGCGCCCCGACGCGGTGCTGGCCGACCCGGCCGTCGACGACGTCGTGGCCCGGCTGGACGGGCTGCCCCTGGCGATCGAGCTGGCCGCGGTCAAGGTCCGTGCGATGACGGTGGAGGACATCGCCCAGCGGCTGGAGAACCGGTTTGCCCTGCTGCGCGGCGGCGACCGGAGCGCTCCGGACCGCCACCAGACGCTGATCGCGGTCATCGACTGGTCCTGGAACCTGCTCGCCGAGCCCGAGCGCCGGGCGCTGCGCAGGCTCGCGGTCTTCGCCGACGGCTTCACCCTCGACGCCGCCGAGGAGGTCGTCGGCGAGGACGCGCTGGCCGCGGTGCAGGAGCTGGTCGACCAGTCGCTGCTGACCGTCGTCGAGACCGGCGCCACCGGTGCGCCGGAGTCCGGCCCGGGCGGGCCGCTGCGCTACCGGATGCTGGAGACGGTCCGCGAGTTCGGTCGGATGCACCTGGTCGACGCCGGCGAGGACGCCGACGCCCGGCGGGCGCGCGCCCGCTGGGCGGTCCGCTTCGCCGACCTCCAGGCCGCGGCGCTGTTCACCCCCGACCAGGTGGCCGCGATCGACGCGCTCGCCCGGGAGGAGAACAACCTGGCGGACGTGCTGCGCCAGGCGTTGGCGGCGCCGGAGCCGGCCGACGCCGTGGCCGTCTTCGCCGCGCTGGGCTGCCTGTGGTCGATCCGCGGCGAGCACCCCCGGGTGATCGTGCTGAGCGACCCGCTGGCCGCGGCGCTGGCCGGCTTCGAGCCCGGGCCGGAGCGCGCCGACCAGGTCCGGATCAGCCTCTGCCTGGCGATCATGAACTCCTGGATCACCCGACCCGAGGGCACCGGCGGCCTGCGCACGCTGCTCGCCGAGGCCGGCCCCTCCGGGACGGGCGGCGTGCTGGACGCCCTGGTCACCGTGGTGCTCGCGATCGGTGGCGGTGGTCGCGCCGCCACCGGCACCGACGCGACCGACCGGCTCACCGAGCACGCCGACCCGGTCGTGCGCGCGCTGGCGCTGCAGTGGATCAGCCGGGTCCGGGAGAACGACGCCGACCTGCTCGGCGCGCTCGAGGCCGCCGAGTCGGCGCTCGGCTACATCGACGACCGGCACGGCCCGTGGAACGAGGCGCAGCTGCGCACCCAGCTGGCCGCGCTCTGCGCCCAGGTCGGCCGCACCGAGCAGGCGGCGGTGCACGCGGCCGCCGCCGTACCGGTGCTGATGCGGATCGGCGCGGTCGACGACGCCCTCCAGGTGCGGGCCGTGATGGCGATGGCGGCCCTGGCCGCGGGCGACCTGGACCGGGCCGACCGCGAGGTCGAGGCGCTCGGCGGGCTGCGCAGCCGCGGCGGCTTCGGCAGCGAGGCGCTGGTGCTGACCGGCCGGGCCGAGGTCGCCTTCGCCCGCGGTGAGGTCGACCGGGGCCGCGGGCTGATGCTGGAGGCGGCCGCCGCGCTGGCGGGGCTGACCTTCCCCGGGATGGACGACGCCGGGGAGCTCGCGCCGTGGACGATCTACGGGGAGTCGCTGGCCCTCGCGGCCCTGGCGCACCACCCGGGCTCGGACGCCGCGCGGGAGTCCGCCGACGAGCGCCGGCTGGCCGAGGCGCTGCGCGCCAAGGTGGTGCCGATCGTGGGCGGCGAGGGCGGCGGTCTGGTCGACCTGCCGGTGGTCGGCGTGGTGCTCTTCGCGCTCGGCAGCTGGGGGCTGCTCCGCGGCGGGCTGGCGGCCGAGGACGCCGTCCGGCTCCTGGTGCTGGGGGAGCGCTGCGGCTACCAGCGGTTCACCCCCACCCTCTCCTGGGAGCGGGCCGTCGCGGCCGCGGAGCGCCACGCCCCGGGCGCCCTGGAGCGGATCGGCGGGGAGTACGGCACCCGCCGCGGCCCCGCCGTGCTCGATGGCGCAGCGAGCGCGGTCGCGGGGATCCTGACGCCCGACGAGGGGTAGTCCCTGACGAAAAGCACCCGAAACCGGCGGATTCGGGTGCTTTTCGTCAGGGACTACCCCGCCATCAGATCTTCCGGGCGTAGGAGCGCACGGCCAGCGGCGCGCAGATCGCCACGACCACGGCGCAGCCCACCAGGGCCCAGCCGACCTCGGCGGTGACCCGGCCCTCGTTGAGCAGGTCCCGGCACGCGGTGACGACGTGGGAGACCGGGTTGGCGTCGACGAACCCCCTCAGCCAGCCCGGCAGCGTCTCCGCCGGGACGAAGGCGTTGGAGAGGAAGGTGAGCGGGAACATGATCATCATCGAGATGCCCTGCACCGCCTGGGCCGACCGGGCGATGGTGCCCAGCCAGGTGAAGATCCAGGACAGCGACCACGCGGCCACGATCGTCAGCAGCCAGCCGCCGAGGACGCCGAGCGGGCCGCCGCCCGGGCGGTAGCCCATCGCGATGCCGGTGCCGATGGTCAGGGTGGCGGCCGTCGCGTAGCGGAGCAGGTCCGCGATGGCGGGGCCGGCCAGGGGAGCGAAGCGCGCGATCGGCAGGGCGCGGAACCGGTCGAAGACGCCCTTGTCCATGTCCTCGCGCAGCTGCATGCCCATCGCCATGCAGGAGGTGAGCGCGGTCTGGGCGAGGATGCCGGGGATGATCAGCGGCAGGTACTCCTGCACGCTGCCGGAGATCGCGCCGCCGAAGATGTAGGCGAACATCGCCGTGAAGAGCAGCGGCTGGATGGTGACGTCGAAGAACTGCTCGGGGTTGCGGCGCATCTTCTTCGTGGCGCGCCACGCCATCGCGAAGGTCTGCCGCAGGGCGTCGCGCGCGCCGGGGCGGGCGACGGTGGCGGCGGCCGGCCCGGGCGCCGGGGCGGCCGGGCGGGTGTCGGGGGCGGTGATGGTGGCCATCAGGCGACCTCCTCCTGCTGCTGGGACTGGTCGGGGTGACCGGGCTGTCCGGGGTGTCCGGTGAGGGCGAGGAAGACCTCGTCGAGCGTGGGCTGGCGGACGCTCGCCGCGGCGATCGGGATCGCCGACTCCCGCAGACCGATGAGTACGTCGGCCGCCCGGTCCGCGTCCGCGAGCGGCACGCTGAGCCCGCCGGCCTCCGGCGTCAGCGCGGGCGCCTCGCCGACCACGCGGGCGACGAGGTCGGCGGCGGCCGGCATCTGCTCGGCGTCGCCGAGCCGCAGCTCGAGGGTGGAGGCGCCGACCCCGGCCTTGAGCTGGCCGGGCGTGCCCTCGGCGACCTTGCGGCCGTGGTCGATCACGGCGATCCGGTCCGCGAGCTGGTCGGCCTCGTCGAGGTACTGGGTGGTGAGCAGGATCGTCGAGCCCTGGGCGACCAGGTCGCGGATGGTGTCCCACATCTGCCCGCGGGTGCGCGGGTCGAGCCCGGTGGTGGGCTCGTCGAGGAAGATCAGCGGGGGCCGGCTGATCAGGCTGGCGGCGAGGTCGAGCCGCCGGCGCATCCCGCCGGAGAACTGGGAGAGGCGCCGGTGGGCGGCGTCGGTCAGGCCGAACCGCTCGAGCAGGTCGTCGGCGCGGGACCGGGCGTCCGCCCGGGACAGGCCGAGCAGGCGGCCGAAGAGGTAGAGGTTCTCCCGGCCGGTGAGGTTCTCGTCGACCGAGGCGTACTGCCCGGTGACGCCGACCAGCTGGCGCACCCGGTGCGGCTCGGCGGCGACGTCGACGCCGAACAGCCGCGCCGACCCGCCGTCGATCGGCAGCAGGGTGGCGAGCATCTTGAGCGTGGTGGTCTTGCCCGCGCCGTTCGGGCCGAGCACGCCGAACACCTCGCCGCGCCGGACGCGCAGGTCGACGCCGTCGACGGCACGCTGCGCGCCGAACGTCTTGACCAGGCCGGTCGCCTCGACGGCGAGGTCGCAGGCCGGGCCGGGGGGAGTGGTCTGTTCCATGCGGCGCAGCCTTCCGGCAGCCGGTTTCACCGTGGCTTCACCGCGCCTCCAGTCCGTATCGTTCGGGGCGAGCGGGCGGCCCGCGGTGCCGTCCCGGTGGCCTGACGGAGGACTCATGGCGTTGCACGATGCCCTGCGTGACCTGGTGATGGCGCGCGGTCCGGCGGTCGTGGACGACGGGGAGGAGTTCCGCGCGGCGCTCGACGACTTCCTGGCCGAGGACGAGGCGAGCCTCGGCGAGATCAACCTGCTGGTCGACGCGGTCCGGCTGGGGGCGTTCGCACGCCTCCGCGAGCTGCTGAGGCAGGGCGGCGACCCGCGGGCCGCCGTGGACGAGGCGGCCGTGCAGCTCGCGCGGGACCGCGGCACCGACGACCCGGGGCGGTCGCGGTGGGCGCTCGCGGCGCTCGGCTACGGGATCGGTGCGTTCGACGCCGACTTCGTCGCGGCCTGCTCGCCCGCGGCCCGGCCCACGTCCGCGCCCGCGCCCGCGCCCCCGGACCCGCCGCGGGTCGGCACGGACGCCCTGCCCTCGACGAGCCCGATGCCGGAGCCGGAGCCCGAGCCCGAGCCGAGCGGCGGGGGGAGCGCGCTGCCTCCGCCGCCCCCACCGCCCCCGCCGCAGTGGCAGCGGGTGCCTCCCGTCGTACCGCCGGAGCCGGGCCCGCGCCGCCGCGGTGCGGTGCTGCTGGCCGTCGCGGCGGTGCTGCTGCTGGTCGTCGGCGTCGGCGCGGGGTGGTGGTGGCTGAACCGGGACGGGGACGGCACCGCCACCGATCGCGGCGGTCCCTCGGCCGAGACGTCGGACCCCTCGAGCGAGCCGACGTCGGAGGCCACGACCGAGCCGACGGTCGAGCCCCTGGTCGGCGAGGACACGCTGCTGGTCGCGTTCTCCGGCGGGGCCGGGAACGCGGTGGACGAGGTCGACCCCGGCACGGGGGAGCGCGACCGGCTGACGGGAGCGGCGGGCCTGGTGCTCCCGAACATCTCCCACGACCGGACGATGGTGGTGGTGATGGCCGGCAAGCCCGACCTGCGGGAGGCGCGCGCCCTGGTGGACGGCTCGCCCGTGCCCGTCTTCGACGAGGCGGGCCCGTGCAGGTACTCGGCCCGGCCGAGCTGGAGCCCCGACGACACGAGGGTCGCCGTGATCTGCATGGGGGCGGACACGGTCCCGACGGGCGTCTACGTCGCCGACGTCGGCGACACGCTGCCGCTGATGCCGCGCCGGGTGGTCGCGGACCCGCTGGTGTACGGCACGCCGACCTGGCTGCCCGGCGGCAGGATCGTGTTCTCGCGGTACGCCGACGAGGCGCACTCGTCGTCGGCGATGGCGGTCGTGCCGGCCGGCGGTGGGACGGCGGCCGCGTTCGGCGACCCGATCGCCGGCTTCATCACGCACACGACGTACTCCCGGGAGGCGAAGCGGCTCCTCGCCGTCCACTCGACCGCCGACGACGACCACTACGGCGAGCTCTGGCTCTACGGCGCCGACGGCGGGAGCGGGGAGCGGATCGGGGCGGACGGCGGTCCCTACGCCTCGCCCGTCTGGTCGCCGGACGGCACCATGATCGCGTTCAACCTCCAGGAGGACGGGCAGCCCCGGGTGGCCGTCGCCCCCGTGGACGACCCGGCGGCCGCTAGCCTGGTGCCGCAGCAGGGTCTCGGGCGGCCCGGTGTGGTCGCCTGGGGCTCCCGATGACCCCCAGCATCATGAACATGCATAGGTGTGTATGATCATGCATATGAGCAAGGTACGTATCGCTGTCGCCGGCGCCAGCGGGTACGCCGGAGGCGAGCTGCTGCGCACGCTGCTGAGCCACCCGTCGGTGGAGATCGGCGCCCTCACGGCCGCCAGCAACGCCGGCGCCCGGCTCGGCACGGTCCAGCCCCACCTGCTGCCGCTGGCCGACCGGGTCCTGGAGGAGACCACCGTCGAGGTGCTGTCGGGCCACGACGTGGTCTTCCTCGCGCTGCCGCACGGCCAGTCCGCCGGCATCGCCGAGCAGCTCGGCGACGAGGTCGTGGTGATCGACTGCGGGGCCGACTTCCGGCTCGCCGACTCGGCCGAGTGGCAGCGGTTCTACGGCGGTCCCCACGCCGGGACCTGGCCCTACGGCCTGCCCGAGCTGCCCGGGCTGCGCGAGGAGCTCAAGGGCGCGACCCGGGTCGCCGTCCCGGGCTGCTACCCGACGATCTCGACCCTGACCATCGGGCCGGCGGTGCTGCACGGCATCGTCGACCCCGAGGTGGTCGTCGTGGCCGCCAGCGGCACCAGCGGCGCCGGCAAGGCGCCCAAGGCGCACCTGACCAGCAGCGAGATCATGGGCAGCGTGACCGCCTACGGCGTCGGCGGCGTGCACCGGCACACCCCGGAGATCACCCAGAACCTGGCCCGGCTCACCGACAAGAACATCTCGGTCAGCTTCACGCCGCTGCTGGTCCCGATGGCGCGCGGCATCCTGGCCACCTGCTCGGCGCCGCTCGCGGGCACCTGGGCCACCGACGCGGCGCACGACGTCTACGTCGAGGCCTTCGAGGACGAGCCGTTCATCCACGTCCTGCCCGAGGGCCAGTGGCCGCAGACGCAATCGGTGATCGGCTCGAACGCGGTCCAGATCCAGGTCGCCGTCGACGCGATGGCCGGGCGACTGGTCGCCGTCGGCGCCATCGACAACCTCGCCAAGGGCACGGCCGGTGCCGCCGTCCAGTGCATGAACCTCGCGCTGGGCCTCGACGAGACCGCGGGCCTCAGCAGCGCCGGGGTGGCGCCGTGAGCGAGCCCGCCACCCACCACCTGCTGCGCTACCCCGAGCGCCTCGCCGTCGTCCGGCTCGCGCCGGGCGCCGAGGTCCCCGAGTGGGCCGAGTCCTCGTCGATCTTCTCGATCACCGCGACCGCCGACGGCACCTCGCTGGTGTGCGCCGGGCGCAACGTGCCCAAGAAGGTGCCGCACCAGAAGCCGTTCACCGCGTTCCGGGTCGACGGCACCCTCGACTTCTCCCTGACCGGCGTGCTCGTCGGCCTGCTGACCCCGCTCGCGGAGGACGGGATCAGCGTGTTCACCCTCTCCACCTTCGACACCGACTGGATCCTGGTCCCGACCGGGGACGCGGACCGGGCCGAGGAGGCCTGGCGACGATCGGGGCACACCATCGCCCCCGCCACCCCCGCCTGATCCATCCGGCCCCCGACGCCCCGCCCGCGCGGCGCGGGCGCGGCCGACCACGACCGCCACGAAGGAAGCACATGAGCGTCACCCACCCGAGCGGCTACCGCGCCGCCGGTACCGCCATCGGCCTCAAGTCGACGGGCGCCAAGGACCTGGCCCTGGTCGTCAACGACGGCCCCCGCTACGACTCGGCCTCGGTTTTCACCAGCAACCGGTGCAAGGCCAACCCGATCCTGTGGAGCGAGCAGGTCGCCAAGGACGGCGTGGTCCGCGCCGTCGTCCTCAACTCCGGCGGCGCCAACTGCTACACCGGCCCCGAGGGCTTCCTGACCACGCACCGCGTCGCGGAGCAGGTCGCGGAGCGGGTCGGCATCGGCGCGGTCGACGTGATCGTCTGCTCGACCGGCCTGATCGGGCTGACCAACGACCGGCAGCAGCTCCTCGACGGCGTCGACGCGGTGCACGCGCTGCTCTCCGCCGACGGGGGCCGGGACGCCGCCGAGGCGATCATGACGACGGACTCGGTGCCCAAGCTGGCCGTCCACGACGGCGCCGGGTGGTCGATCGGCGGCATGGCGAAGGGCGCCGGCATGCTCGCGCCGGCGCTGGCCACGATGCTCGTGGTGATCACCACCGACGCCGTGGTGCCGGCCGAGGAGCTCGACACGGCGCTGCGCGCGGCCACCCGGGTCAGCTTCGACCGGCTCGACTCCGACGGCTGCATGTCGACCAACGACACCGTCACCGTGCTGGCCAACGGCGCCTCGGGCGTGACCCCGGAGGCGGGGGAGTTCACCGCCGCGCTCACGGAGGTCTGCGTCTCGCTGGCCCGCCAGCTGCTCGCCGACGCCGAGGGCGCCGACCACGAGATCTCCATCACCACCCGCGGCGCGGCCACCGAGGACGACGCCGTCGAGGTCGGCCGCAGCGTGGCCCGCAGCAACCTGTTCAAGGCCGCCGTCTTCGGCAAGGACCCGAACTGGGGCCGCGTGCTGGCCTCGATCGGCACCACCGGCGCCGCCTTCGACCCCGCCGACCTCGACGTCGCGATCAACGACGTCTGGGTCTGCCGCAACTCGACCCCGGCCGAGGACCCGGCACTGGTCGACCTCGAGCCGCGCGCGGTGACGGTGACCATCGACCTCAAGTCCGGCGACGCCGAGGCGACTGTCTGGACCAACGACCTGACCCACGCCTACGTCCACGAGAACAGCGCCTACAGCTCATGAGCATCGAAGAGAACATGATCGGGCCGTACGCCCCGACGCAGCACGACCCCGCCAGGCCGGACCCGGCCAAGGCCGCGACGCTGGCCGCCGCGCTGCCGTGGCTGAAGGCCTACCACGGCAAGATCGTGGTGGTGAAGTACGGCGGCAACGCCATGACCGACGACACCCTGAAGCGGGCGTTCGCCGAGGACATCGCCTTCCTGCGCTTCGCCGGGTTCCGCCCGGTCGTGGTGCACGGCGGCGGCCCCCAGATCTCGCAGATGCTGGACCGGCTCGGCATCGAGTCCGAGTTCCGCGGCGGCCTGCGCGTCACCACGCCCGAGGCGATGGACGTGGTCCGGATGGTGCTGGTCGGCCAGGTCCAGCGCGAGCTGGTCGGCCTGATCAACGAGCACGGTCCGCTGGCCGTCGGGCTCTCCGGCGAGGACGCCGGCCTCTTCACCGCCGAGGCCACGGGCACCGTGGTCGACGGCGAGGAGGTCGACCTCGGGTTGGTCGGCGAGGTCACCGACGTCCGCCCCGAGGCGGTGCTCGACCTGATCGAGGGCGGCCGCATCCCGGTCGTCTCCAGCGTCGCGCCCGACGCCGACGGCCAGGTGCACAACGTCAACGCCGACGCGGCGGCCGCCTCCCTGGCGGTGGCGCTGGGCGCGGAGAAGCTGCTCGTGCTCACCGACGTGGAGGGCCTCTACCTGGACTGGCCGGACCCCGAGGAGGTGATCGGCGAGATCAGCCCGGAGGCGCTCGAGGCGATCCTGCCGGACCTGGCCAGCGGGATGATCCCGAAGATGGGCGCCTGCCTGCAGGCGGTCCAGGGCGGCGTGAAGCGGGCCACGGTGGTCGACGGCCGCGAGAAGCACGCCGTGCTGCTGGAGCTCTTCACCGACGAGGGCGTCGGCACCCAGGTGCTGCCCGGGGTGAGCACCAAGACCCGCAAGGCGAAGCAGCAGGGGGAGGCCTGATGAGCCAGCAGACCGGTCAGCAGTCCGACCAGCACGCCTGGACCGAGCGGTACGCCGGCGCGCTGATGAACACGTTCGGCGCCCCCAAGCTCGTGCTCACCCGGGGCGCCGGCGCCCACCTGTGGGACGCCGACGGGCGCGAGTACGTCGACCTGCTCGGCGGGATCGCGGTCAACGCGCTCGGCCACGGCCACCCGGCGCTGGTCGGGGCCGTCACCGAGCAGCTGCAGACGCTGGGCCACATCTCCAACTTCTTCGCGAGCGGGCCGCAGATCGAGCTGGCCGAGCGGCTGCTCGCGCTGCTGGGCGCCGATGGCCGCGTCTTCTTCACGAACTCGGGCACCGAGGCGAACGAGGCGGCGCTCAAGCTGACCCGCCGGACCGGCCGCACGAAGGTCGTCGCCACCGAGGGCGCCTTCCACGGCCGCACGATGGGCGCGCTGGCGCTGACCGCGAAGGAGGCCTACCGGACCCCGTTCGAGCCGCTGCCGGGCGATGTCGTCTTCGTGCCCTACGGCGACGTGGCCGCCCTGGAGGCTGCCGTCGACGACGAGACCGCCGCCGTCGTGCTGGAGCCGCTCCAGGGCGAGGCCGGCGTCGTCGTGCCGCCGCGGGACTACCTGCCGGCCGCGCGCCGGATCACCCTCGAGCACGGGGCGCTGCTGTGGCTCGACGAGGTGCAGACCGGCATCGGCCGCGTCGGCGCCTGGTACGCGCACCAGCACCCCGACCTGGTCTCCGAGCCGGTGGTGCCGGACGTGGTCACCCTGGCGAAGGGCCTGGCCGGCGGCATCCCGGTCGGCGCCTGCATCGCCACCGGTGGCTCCGGCAAGCTGTTCGACCCGGGCAACCACGGCACCACCTTCGGCGGGAACCCGGTGGCCGCGGCCGCCGCGCTCGCGGTGATCGACACGATCGAGAAGGACGGGCTGCTCGACCGGGTGACCGCAGTCGGCGGCCGGCTGCGCGAGGGCCTGGCCGCCGAGCCGCGCGTCACCGAGGTGCGGGGGACCGGTCTCCTGATCGGGCTGGACCTCGCGCAGCCGCTGGCCGCCGAGGTGGTGGCCGCCGCGCAGGACGCGGGCTTCATCCTCAACGCGCCGACGCCGCAGCGGATCCGGCTGGCGCCCCCGCTGGTGCTGACCGACGAGGACGTCACCGCCTTCCTGGCCGCGTGGCCCGGCATCCTGGACGCGGCCGGCCTGACCGGCGACGCCACGGGCGCGGGGGCGGCGTCGTGACCCGGCACCTGCTGCGCGACGACGACCTGACCCCGGCCGAGCAGGCCGAGGTGCTCGAGCTGGCGGCCGCGATCAAGAAGGACCCGTTCGGCGAGGTGCTGGGCAAGCCGCTGGCCGGCCCGCACACCGTCGCGATGATCTTCGACAAGGCGACGCTGCGCACCCAGAGCTCCTTCACCGCCGGCGTCGCCGAGCTCGGTGGCCAGCCGCTGCTGGTGGACGGCAAGCTCGCCGGCATCGGCAAGCGCGAGTCGGTCGCCGACGTCGCACGGGTGCTGGGCCGGCAGGTCTCGCAGGTGGTCTGGCGGACCTACGCCCAGGCCGACCTGGAGGTGATGGCCGCGGCCTCCGGCGTACCGGTGATCAACGCGCTCACCGACGACTTCCACCCCTGCCAGCTCCTCGCCGACCTGCTCACCATCACCGAGCACAAGGGCCCGCTGGCCGGGCTCACCGCGACGTTCCTCGGCGACGGCGCCTGCAACATGGGCAACTCCTGGCTGCTGGCCGGGGCGCTGGCCGGGATGCACGTGCGGATCAGCGCGCCCGCGGGCTACGTGCCGGAGCAGTCGATGTTCGACCGCGCGGCCGAGATCGCCGCCGGCACCGGTGGGTCGGTCGCCGCCGAGCCCGACCCGGTGGCCGCCGTCGCCGGCGCCGACGTGGTGATCACCGACACCTGGGTGTCGATGGGCAAGGAGGACGAGGCGGAGGCCCGGCGCGCGGTCTTCGCGCCGTACGCCGTCACCGCCGACCTCGTCGCACGGGCGGCACCGGACGCGATCGTGATGCACTGCCTGCCCGCCTACCGCGGGTACGAGATCGCGGCGGAGGTGATCGACGGGCCGCAGAGCGTGGTCTGGGACGAGGCGGAGAACCGCCGGCACGCGCAGAAGGCCGTGATGGCCTGGCTGCACGAGCGGCGGTCGCGGTGAGCAGCGTGGGACACGCCGACAAGCCCGTGCCGTCCGACCGGTCCGCCGCGGAGTCCTCGCACGCGCTGACGCCGGTCACCAAGAGCGCCCGCCAGGCGCTCATCGTCGAGCTGCTGGAGAGCCGCGAGGTGCACTCCCAGCCGGAGCTCGCGGCGCTGCTGGCCGCCCGGGGCGTCCACGTCACCCAGGCGACGCTCAGCCGGGACCTGGTCGACCTGGACGCCGTGAAGGTGCGGCTCTCCTCCGGCGTCCAGGCCTACGCGGTGCCGGCCGAGGGCGGCGACCGCTCGTTGGTCGCCGCCGAGGGACCCGCCGCCTCCCAGCGGCTCTCCCGGCTGGCCGCGGAGCTCCTGGTGAGCGCCGACGCCAGCGCCAACCTCGTGGTGCTCCGCACGCCGCCCGGGGCGGCCCAGTTCCTCGCCAGCGCGATCGACAAGGTCGAGCTGGGTGACATCCTGGGCACGATCGCCGGGGACGACACCGTCCTGGTCATCGGCCGGGATCCCGCGGGGGGAGACGCCCTCGCCCAGAAGTTCACCTCCCTTGCCGAAAGGAACGAAAGCAGTTGAGCAAGGTCCTCACCTCCCTGCCCGTCGGAGAGCGCGTCGGTATCGCGTTCTCGGGCGGGCTCGACACGTCCGTCGCCGTCGCCTGGATGCGCGACAAGGGGGCCGTGCCGTGCACCTACACCGCTGACATCGGGCAGTACGACGAGCCCGACATCTCCGGCGTGCCGGGGCGCGCGCTCCAGTACGGCGCCGAGATCGCCCGCGCCATCGACTGCCGCGGCCCGCTGGTCGAGGAGGGCCTCGCGGCCCTCGCCTGCGGCGCCTTCCACATCCGCTCCGGCGGCCGCGCCTACTTCAACACCACCCCGCTGGGTCGCGCGGTGACCGGCACGATGCTGGTCCGCGCGATGCACGAGGACGGCGTCGACATCTGGGGCGACGGGTCCACGTTCAAGGGCAACGACATCGAGCGGTTCTACCGCTACGGCCTGCTGGCCAACCCGCAGTTGCGGATCTACAAGCCGTGGCTGGACGCGGACTTCGTGACCGAGCTCGGCGGCCGCGCCGAGATGAGCCAGTGGCTGACCGAGCACGACCTGCCCTACCGCGACTCCAAGGAGAAGGCGTACTCCACCGACGCCAACATCTGGGGCGCCACCCACGAGGCCAAGACCCTGGAGCACCTCGACGTCTCGCTGGAGACCGTCGAGCCGATCATGGGCGTGAAGTTCTGGGACCCGTCGGTCGAGATCGAGACCGAGGACGTGACGATCTCGTTCGTCGCCGGCCGCCCGGTGGCGATCAACGGGACGTCGTACGACGACGCGGTGGCGCTGGTCATGGAGGCCAACGCGATCGGCGGCCGCCACGGCCTGGGCATGTCGGACCAGATCGAGAACCGGATCATCGAGGCCAAGTCGCGCGGCATCTACGAGGCTCCCGGCATGGCGCTGCTGTGGATCGCCTACGAGCGGCTGCTCAACGCGATCCACAACGAGGACACCGTCGCGCTGTACCACACCGAGGGCCGCCGCCTGGGGCGCCTGCTCTACGAGGGCCGCTGGCTCGACCCGCAGGCGCTGATGCTGCGGGAGTCGATCCAGCGCTGGATCGCCTCGCTGGTCACCGGCGAGGTGACGCTGCGGCTGCGCCGCGGCGAGGACTACTCGATCCTGGCCACCTCCGGCCCCGAGTTCTCCTACCACCCCGACAAGCTGTCGATGGAGCGCACCGAGAACGCGGCGTTCGGCCCGACCGACCGGATCGGCCAGCTCACCATGCGCAACCTCGACATCGCCGACTCGCGCGCCAAGCTGGAGCAGTACGCCGGCCAGCCGCTCGACCAGGGCCAGGTGCTCGTCGAGCACGGCACCCTCTTCGGCGCGCTGCCGGCCGGCGGCTACGACCAGATCACCGCCAACCCGGAGGCCGAGGACGAGTCCGAGGCGGCGCTGGAGGCGGCGGCCATGGAGTTCGGGACGGACTGAGACGTGAGCGAATCCACCTCCGCGGGAAGCACCACCAACACCGGCAAGCTCTGGGGCGGCCGGTTCGCCGGCGGCCCGTCGCCGGAGCTCGAGGCGCTGTCGCGCTCGACGCACTTCGACTGGCGGCTCGGCCTGTACGACATCGCCGGCTCCCACGCCCACGCGAAGGCGCTGGGGGCGGCCGACCTGCTGACCGCGGGGGAGGAGGCCGAGCTGCACCGCGGGCTCGACGCCCTCGCCGACCGGTTCCGGGACGGCAGCCTCCGCCCCAGCGACGCCGACGAGGACGTGCACGGCGCGCTGGAGCGGCTGCTGATCGAGGAGGTCGGCCCGGAGGTGGGGGGCAAGCTGCGCGCCGGCCGCTCCCGCAACGACCAGATCGCGACTCTGTTCCGCTGCTACCTGCTGGACCACGCCGCGACCGTCGCCGGGATGGTGCTGGACCTGGTGGACGCGCTCGCCGAGCAGGCCGCCGCTCACCTGGGTGAGCGTCCGGCGATCATGCCCGGCCGCACGCACCTCCAGCACGCGCAGCCCGTGCTGCTCTCCCACCACCTGCTGGCGCACGCGTGGCCGCTGCTGCGCGACGTCGAGCGGCTGGGGGACTGGCGGCGCCGGGTGGAGTCGGACTCGCCCTACGGCTCCGGAGCGCTGGCGGGCCAGAGCCTGGGGCTCGACCCCGAGCTGGTCGCCCGCGAGCTGGGCTTCACCGGCTCGACGGCGAACTCCATCGACGGCACCGCCGCCCGCGACTTCGTCGCCGAGTTCGCCTTTGTGACCGCCCAGATCGGGATCGACGTCAGCCGGATCGCCGAGGAGGTGATCGTGTGGGCGACCAAGGAGTTCGACTTCGTGACGCTGCACGACTCCTGGTCGACCGGGTCGAGCATCATGCCGCAGAAGAAGAACCCGGACATCGCCGAGCTGGCGCGGGGCAAGGCCGGCCGCCTGGTCGGCAACCTGGCCGGGCTGCTGACGACGCTCAAGGCGCTGCCGCTGGCGTACAACCGGGACCTCCAGGAGGACAAGGAGCCGGTCTTCGACTCCGTGGACACCCTCGAGGTCCTGCTGCCGGCCTTCACCGGTCAGGTGGCGACGCTGGTGTTCAACACCGAGCGGATGGCGACGCTGGCGCCCGAGGGGTTCTCGCTGGCCACCGACATCGCCGAGTGGCTGGTCCGGGAGGGCGTGCCGTTCCGGGTCGCGCACGAGGTCGCCGGCGCCTGCGTGCGCCGTTGCGAGGAGCTCGGCATCGAGCTCGACGAGCTGTCGGCCGAGCAGTTCGCGGAGATCTCTCCGCACCTCACCCCGGAGGTCCGCGACGTCCTGACGGTCGAGGGTTCGGTGGCGTCGCGATCCGGCCGTGGCGGGACCGCTCCGGTGCGCGTCGCCGAGCAGCTCGCTGACCTGCGCAAACGCGTCGAGGAGCTGCGCCCTCGCAACTAGGTGCGGCCCCGATTTCACATCTGGGACACGAACCCGTAATGTTCTCTCTCGCCGCGGCAAGCGGAAAAGCCCCCGGGAAACCGGCGGGAGAGAAGTTGCCAAGGCACCCACACCACGGGTCGAGGGAAGCGGCGGTCTCGCCGGTTTGACCGAGAACGAAGCGGTGGGTAATGTTTCACAGGTTGCCCCGCCAAAGGGCATCGGGATGTTCTTCCCGGTGACACCAGGCTGGTGCGTGTGATGTTTGAGAACTCAACAGTGTGTCATGCAAGTGATGGTTTGTTGTGAATTGTTTGTGCGCATTCACTGACTGTCCGGGCCGTTTGGTTTGGTTGTTGGTG